>NZ_JAFCTF010000016.1:0-82198 GCF_049895885.1 Acinetobacter sp. TSRC1-2 | reverse complement strand
ACCTCTTTGCGCTGATGGTAGTGTGGGGTTACCCATGTGAGAGTAAGTCATCGCCAGCTCATTATTCCAAAAGCCCCGCTTAAATAGCGGGGCTTTTTTTATGCCGGAAGAAAAGGGAAAAAACTTCATACAGCGCTTTTTCTTGTATTAAGTATTTTAAAGAAAATAATTGTCGAATTTCTTAGATCAAATCTTTAATTTTAGAAAATGAAAATATCAATCCTTAGGCGCTTCTAAGCGCTAGAAGTTCTTAAGGGGACAACAGCTCTACTGTACTTTTTATACCTCATTTTAAAATAAGTGTTTGTTGTAAGCTTGTGCGAATGAAATAATTAAAGCTTTGATAAATAATTAAGAAAAAATAATTAATATTGATCTTAAGGAATTGTGCCATACACTTCTTAGCTTTTGGACTGCTCCTAGCAGAATCTGAAATTTTTTAAATAAAATATTTGAAGTCCTTCATTTTTTTAAATTATTTCTTATTAGTTCAAAGAATTAAAAATTATTTGTCATCCGAAAAATTATTCATTACCACTAAATAGAAAATCTATCGCAGAACCAGTAACTTTTAATTTCGTGGTGTAATTCACTTTATATTTCAATTAGTTGAAAATGATGTTTCTGCTTATCAAAAATATAATGAGTTCGAAATAAAAAATGCTAGATAATTTCTTAACTGATTGGCATTAAATAAAGAAGAAATTTTTAGTAAGTGAAAAGACTTTTACATGTGTTGCTATATTAACCGCGAATCGCGGATAAGAAATTGAGTTGAAAAAAATGGCTGGAAACCATTAGGAAGTTACCACACCCCCTATATTTCCATCCATCATGTTCCTTACGCCATATATGGCTCATACATCCTTGTTTTGCATTTTTGATGACTTTTTTCAGAAATTTGAATCAACCTGTCAAAAGTTTTTAAAGCAAAGTAAAAATGCTTGAGAATACGTTCTTCTATGTTAAGCATTGCAGAAATTGTATTCATTGCCATTAGGTATAAATGTTAACATTTCAATAACTTCAAAGCTTTCTTTTGCTCATTAAAACACAATAAAAGTCATTTATTTAGATGCTTACTGTGTTACCAGCGGATGGTTTATCTTATCAATGTGAACTGCTCCCAGTATCCTAGATATGACGTAGCTCCATTTTGAAGCTGCCTCAAATGCTTCTAGACTCATCCCATCGAGATGCGAATGACGCTTGATCCAATTGTAAAACATCTCGATATAATCAAACACATCTGCACGGGCCATTTGTCGTATTTTATAGATCCTCTTTTTAATTCTTTCCTTCTTTAAACTGCTAAAAAAGGATTCTGCAACAGCGTTGTCCCATGAGCAGTATACTGCGCAAGGCCTTGACAACTCATGCTGGAAATTAAATTATGTTTTGGCAGAGTTTCTGCCAGTCTCCGCTGCTGTATTGTGAGCCTTGATCTAAATGTATAATCCAGGTTTATTTGGCCTACGTCGCCATACTGCCATAAGTAGTGAATCTAGAACGATACCTTTAGCAAGCGTAGGTTTCATCGGCCAGCGAATGACCTTTCTTGAATATAAATCCAGACCAACCGCTAAATATAGCTAGCTTTGCCAAGTGCGTATATAGGTAGTATCAGTCATCTGAGAAACACTGTTTCGTAAAATATTCGGAGTGTTCACAGCAAATTTTTGATTTAAGTGATTTGCTGGCACAATCTGAGGAAGACCACGACCATAGCTTTTATACTTCTTATATGCCCGAACAGCGGCAATATCATTGTCCTTCATGATTTTCAGCACACGATTAGGTTCACAGCTTTCACCTAGCTCTTTAAGATCCAGCGTGATGCCGATAACCATAGATGCCATAACTGGCGAGCGGATTAGTTCTAATAATTGTCGGTCTTTGATCGTTCTGCCTGACTCAAGCTCATGCAGTCAAGCGTAATAACCAGCACGAGCGATCTTTAAAACCCTGCACATCGTTTTAATCTTAAATTGATGGCTGTATTTGATACTTTACTCGGGAAGGCTTGCAAAGCGGCGTAAAAGCAATGCTTTCACTTCAAGATATCTCGTTCCTCTTCAGTTTGTTTAAGCTGACTTTTAAGGCGAAGTATTTCTTTCTTTGCTTCGAGAAGTTTGTGTTCATCAGAATTGTTAGGTAAAGGTTGTACCGCCTTTAGCCATTTATAACCGCTGTGCTGTAATACACCTAAACGTCTGCGATATCAGTGACAGAATATCAGTGTTCAGTAATCAATTTAACAGCTTCATCATTAAATTCTGGGGTATACGTTGTCCACTCATAATGTTCTCTCCTATGCAAAAAGAATAGACGAAACTTGTCTAGGAGAGTGGTGGCAGTCCATATCTAACTAAAAGGTGTCTACAAAATCGGTGGCTATTCAATGCACATCAATTGGCACTACATGCTTACATTTTG
Source organism: Acinetobacter sp. TSRC1-2 (assembly GCF_049895885.1). Classification (NCBI taxonomy): domain Bacteria; kingdom Pseudomonadati; phylum Pseudomonadota; class Gammaproteobacteria; order Moraxellales; family Moraxellaceae; genus Acinetobacter; species Acinetobacter sp. TSRC1-2. The sequence continues at coordinate 79,762 of NZ_JAFCTF010000016.1, read as the reverse complement.
CCTTGATGAAAGATGGTCAAAGTAGTCATTTATGGGTCGATTCAACCACGCTGCCTATATGTGAAAATCAGCGTATTCAACGTCACAAATCCATGGCAGTAATTGCAACACGCGGTAAAAGCTCGATGGGATGGCTGTAAGCTGTATTTAATCATGAATCAATCAGGAGATATTGTCAGAACAGCTTATCGAATGGGCATATAGCAGATATTAAAATGGTTGAACAGTTAGTAAAAGGATTGAAAGCCGAGCTCTATGCTGATCGTGGATACATCAGTCAAGAATTAAAATCAAATATTAAGCATCAAGGCATTAATTTAGTTACATATCATCGTAAAAACATGCAAGCTGTTAGTTTATCGAAATCAGATGGATACTACTTAAAACAACGCAATAAAATAGAAACTTTATTCACCCTATTAAAAGGGAAATATAATTTGGTTACCAGTAAAGCTAGAAGTATCGAAGGATACTTAGCTGGAATTTATGCCTCGTTATGTGCCTTATCAGCTTTGGCATCAGGATAGGCCTAAAATCCAAATTGTGCGACAATCGGCTTAAACAGGATTCCGGTTATATTAATATATAGTAGGTTCTTAATTATTATCTATATTATTTATAAAGCTAAATTGCCGAACTATTTGCAAATAAAAACCGCCATTTAGGCGATTCTTATTTTATAAACTAATATCTTCACTATTTTAGTTAAACATTTGAGTTGCTGCAGAATATAAAACCCAAAGAATAATAATGGCAACTACAGGTTCGAAAATTTTTGCCCATACTGGAACTGTAGGATTTACTGCTGTTACGGCATGGTGTTGATCTTCAGTAACATCAGTATGTTGTTGACTAACCATTTGATTAAACTCCTTCATCGTTGAGTCTAATGATAGCTCTTCTTGCACAATCGGTTTAGAGCCTTTCAACTCTAACAGATCATTTGTTAACCAAACCCAATCAGGAGCTTGACCTGAGAGGTGTTCAATTTGCCCTAAAAGCAATTCATGCAATCCACGGACCTCGAGATTACCAATGTCATTAAGTTGTTGAAGCTCAGCCAGTTGTAATCTTAATATCTCGGTAACTGTTGGCTCTAATTCATTTTTAGGCAGGGTAGATTGATTTTTTGAAGAAGTGGTTAGATGGCGCGCAACCTCTTGAAGAAAGAGTTCATCAGGTGAAGAAATTTCTTGATAAACTTTTTTGTCATCGGAGCGCCAAAGTGTAATCAGTTTACCCAAAACAAGCGCATTTATCTCTGATAAATACTCTTTTCTCTCTTCTCTAGAGTATTGTCCAAGAAGCTGAGGCTTTTGATTATTAATCTGCTCAGCAAAATATTGTACTAAATCAAAAGCCATCAATTTACTCCATATTATTTTAGTCTAATAACCGCAGGCTCGGTCTTTTCTTGGGTTGTTCAGCTTCTTCTGAAAGTGTTGTTGATTTTAAAGTATCTTCAGGGATTTGGATATCCTGATATTCATTTGGATCAAAAAATAAGCCTTGACTGTTTTCACGTGCGTAAATGCCCATCACTGCATTTAAGGGTACATAGATATCACGTGAAACTCCGCCAAAGCGAGCGGAGAAGGTGATTGCATCATTACTCATATTCAATTTATGTACGGCATGAGGCGCTATATTTAAAACAATCTGGCCATCTTGAATAAATTGTTCTGGAACTAGGGTATTCGGTTGTGTGGCATCAACAAGTAAATGTGGGGTAAGGTTGTTATCACAAATCCATTCATAAATTGCACGGGCAAGATAAGGTCGGGTGGGAGTGAGGTTTAATTCCTGATCAGACATTGAAAAATACTCTATTGATTCACTAAAATTTCACGATATTTATTTTTTTCCTGCATTGTCATAGACTTGCTGAAAGCAGGACGGGTAAATATACGCTGGCAGTATAATAAAATGGGGCGGCAATGTTGTTTAGGGAGTTCAATCCCCATTGAATGTAACCGTAAAAAAATTGGCGCTAACATGCAATCTAAAATTGTAAAATTTTCTGACATAAAATAGGGGAAATGCTGAAATAACGGTGTTAGAGAGATCAGTATGTCGCGTAGTTGTTTTTGCGCTTTGGTTTTATCTTTTTCATTTAAACTGTCAGAGTGACGTAACATAATATCTGCAAGTTGTAGCCAATCCTGTTCAAATCGCCAAATATATTGACGCTGTTCTGAGCGTGGCATGGGGGCATCCGCATACAACTTGTTTTGACGATAACGGTCATCTAGATATTCGGAAATAATACTGGTATTGAACAGTTTAAGCTCATTTTCAATCAGCATCGGAACTTGGTTATATGGGTTTAAGCTGGCAAGATCTTCATCGTCTTCATCTACAATAATCAAATGATATTTAATTTGCTTTTCGGCAAGGAGATAACGAATCCAGTGTGAACGAAAGTCATCTGCATGGCTATAGAGTGTAATTCCTTGAACAGGTGCGGTTTCGACGGACATAATCCCAAACAAAGCAAAAATGAATAGAATAGGATACTAAAGTTCAACCTAAAAAGCACGAAGCATAAAAGATGAATCGATTGAAGAAGAGGTAGATTATAAGAAAAATGACTGGAGTAAGAAAATATGATAATTAAACTGGGTTTATTAATGCTTTTTATTTTAATTGGTTTTGCGAATTACTATCTTAGTAAATCTTTTTGGTTTCATGAGGGAGTATGGGGTAAAGATGTACATGAGCAATAGAAAAATAAATATTGCTTATAAGTTTGCAGCACATAAAAAAGCCTTGGATAAACCAAGGCTTTTTGTCCACTTCGGTAAACGAATTAACGTTTAGAGAATTGAGGACGTTTACGAGCTTTACGTAAACCAAGTTTCTTACGTTCAACTTCACGAGCATCACGAGTAACGAAACCAGCTTGACGAAGAGCAGGTTTTAAAGTCTCGTCAGAAGCGATCAAGGCACGAGTAATACCGTGACGGATAGCGCCTGCTTGACCACCAATACCACCACCAGCAACAGTGATGTAAAGGTCATATTTTTCAGTAACTTCTAAAAGCTCAAGTGGTTGACGAACAATCATACGAGCAGTTTCACGACCGAAATATTGTTCGATAGAACGGTTGTTAATTACGAGTTTGCCTGTACCAGCTGACAAGAAAACACGTGCAGTTGCGGTCTTACGGCGACCTGTACCATAATTAGTAGCCATGTGCTGTATCCCTTAGATGTCCAAAACTTGTGGCTGTTGAGCAGTATGAGGATGCTCAGAACCAGCGTACACTTTCATTTTTTTGATCATTGCATAACCAAGAGGACCTTTTGGTAACATACCTTTTACAGCTTTTTCTAAAACTGTTTCAGGTTTGTGTGCGATTAACTTTTCAAAGTTAGTCTCACGGATACCACCAGGGAAACCAGTATGGCGATAGTATTTCTTATCCTGAGCTTTTTTACCTGTTACAGTAATTTCTTCAGCATTGATAACAACGATGTAATCGCCAGTGTCAACGTGAGGAGTATAAGAAGTTTTATGCTTACCGCGTAAACGACGAGCGATTTCAGTCGCAAGACGACCTAAAGTTTTGCCAGAAGCATCAACAACATACCAGTCGTGTTGAACTTCAGCTGGCTTAGCGCTGAGAGTTTTCATTAAACCACTACCTATTATAGTTGGTTTGGACTATGGAATCTGTCCAAACAAAAGGAGACGCGATTCTAAACGAATACGTGAAGAATCACAAATGAAAAAGCAAATTTCAAGCGCTATATTGTATAGTAAAAATACCGTCGTGCACAGAATAACCACAGATAATTTTTTAATTTTTCGACAAAGGGAAATGAAACGTCTTTAAGTGCTTAAAAAGTCAATTGAATCTCAGCATTTTAAGTTTAAAAATGATTGTGGCTCAAAATACGCAAGTGAGCAAAGGCGTATATAATGGTGAGATTAGATCACAGCGTAAAAGAGACGGAATATGCTTCCCTTATATGTCACTAGTGGTGAACCTGCAGGTATTGGTCCTGATATTTGCCTAAGTTTGGCAATACGTATTGATGAACGTCCCATTGTAGTTTTAGCTGATATCAATCTATTAGAAAAACGAGCTAAAGTTCTAAATCAAACGGTTGAACTTATTGCATATCAAGGGCAATTAGAATCTTCAGGCGAAGGTCAGCTATATGTTGAGCATATTCCATTAAATACGGATGTTGTATTGGGTGAATTGAATGCTGAAAATTCTGCTTATGTATTAGAACAATTACGTCGTTCCGCTGATTATGCGATGTCAGGTAAAAGTGTCGGGGTTGCGACTGCACCTGTGCAAAAGTCAGTCATTAATGATGCGGGTATTCACTTTAGTGGTCATACTGAATATTACCAGGAATTTGCAGGTGTTGAACGTGTAGTCATGATGCTGGCAACCAAGACTTTGCGTGTCGCACTCGCAACCACGCATCTCGCTTTACGTGATGTTCCAGATGCCATTACTCAACAACGTTTGCACCAAGTCATCGATATTCTGATTCATGATTTAAAAACCAAGTTTAAGATTAAGCATCCGCATATTTTGGTCTGTGGGCTCAATCCACATGCGGGTGAGGGTGGCTATTTAGGCATGGAAGAAATCGAAGTGATTAATCCGGTGCTTGAAAGCTATCGAGCACAAGGGATTAATATGAGCCTGAGCCTGCCTGCAGATACCCTATTTACTCCTGAAAATTTAAAAGATGCCGATGCCGTTCTGGCGATGTATCACGATCAGGGCTTACCTGTGTTAAAATCTCAAGGATTTGGTGAAGCCATTAACATTACTTTAGGCTTACCTTTTATTCGTACTTCAGTAGATCATGGCACAGCGCTCTCCCTTGCAGGTACTGGACGGGCAAAAAGTTCAAGCTTGCACGTTGCTGTCGATTTAGCCTTAGATTTGGCTCGCCACTGATTTTTAATTACTCACGTTGGAAATGTTTTTATGTATCAAATTAATGCCTTAAACCCAAAAGATGAAGGGCATCACACGCGCAAGCGTTTTGGTCAAAACTTCTTACATGACCAACGTGTCATTGCAAAAATTGTCCGTTCAGTTAATCCACGTACAGGCGATAACATCGTCGAAATTGGTCCGGGTCTTGCGGCATTAACCTCCCCTTTAATTGGTGAATGTGATGCTTTAACCGTGATTGAGCTGGATCGTGATTTGGCTGCAGGTTTGCCGGGTCGCGTACCGCATCCTGAGCGTTTAACCATTGTTGAAGCTGATGCACTGAAATATGACTTTAATGAGTTATTTAAGGAAGATCGTCCGCTACGTGTAGTCGGTAACTTACCCTATAATATTTCAACACCGCTTTTGTTCCATCTTTTGGAATTTGGTGACAAAGTAAAAGACATGCATTTCATGTTACAAAAAGAAGTGGTTGATCGTATTACCGCTTCACCAAATACGAAAGAATATGGTCGTTTATCGGTGATGATTCAGTATTACTGTAAACCGACGTTTTTATTTGAAGTACCGCCTGGATCTTTTAACCCACCACCGAAAGTGACTTCTGCGGTGTTCCGTTTAGAACCTTATGCTGTGAAACCTGTGATCGCTAAAAATGAAAAAGCTTTGGCGCGTTTGGTTTCGCATGTCTTTACCCAACGTCGTAAAACTTTGCGTAATAGTTTAAAAGGGATGTTGGCGGAAGATGGATTCGAGAAAACTGGTATTGATCCGATGGCACGTCCAGAAACTTTAACCATGGCTCAATTTGTGGCTTTGTCAGATCAAATGGGGGCTTAAGTGGCACGCTCCGAGATTCGATACAACTACGTGATTGGTGATGTTCAAGGCTGTTTTGAAGCCTTAAAAGCTTTACTGAAAGAAATCAAGTTCGATCCCGATCAAGATTTTATCTGGTTTGCAGGCGATTTGGTTGCACGTGGTGAAAATTCGATTGGTGCATTACGTTTTGTTAAAAAACTGGTTGATGGTGGTGTAGCCGCAACAGTATTGGGCAATCATGATTTGACCCTTTTAGCCGGTGCTCGTGGTCTAAAAGCGTTAAAAGACAAAGATAATACTCGTGATGTGATTGATGCGATTGATAGTGATGACTTAATTGACTGGTTGCGCAAGCAACCGTTGTGTCTTTTTCCGAATGATCAAACTATTTTGACCCATGCGGGTATTCCATGCATTTGGTCGGTAGAACAAACTTCCGCTTTGGCAAAAGAGGTTGAAGCGATCATCAGTCATGAAGACTTTGCTGTGGTCGATGTTTTCTTGGCCGAGATGTACGGTACAGAACCTGATCTCTGGTCAGATGATCTGGAAGGTATTGCACGTTTACGTTGTATTACCAACTATTTAACCCGCATGCGTCTAACGAATAGCGAAGGTCGTTTAGAGTTTAGCTTTAAAGATTCACTTGATGATCCAATGCCTCAAGGTTTTAAACCGTGGTTTGAATTTGAATCGGAATCTGCGAAAACACATCAATTAATCTTTGGACACTGGGCTGCATTACAGGGTAAAACCATTAATCCGCAGATTCAGAATGTCGATGGCGGCTGTGTTTGGGGTAATCAGTTGATTGCCTATCGTCTGGAAGATAAAGAAATATTTAGAGTTGATAATCCAATGATGTAATGTTTGGATGATTTACAAAATAAAAAAGCCACATGATGTGGCTTTTTTATTGGTATTTATTTAGTCAATTCTAATCCAGGTTTGATTACGTCCCAAAGTTGAAACACCCATATAGGCTCTCAAAGTTAGACGCTTACCTGTAGCATTTAGTTTAACTTTGGCATCATAGACTTTGCCTGCTAAAGGGTCAATCACACGACCTTTTTCATAGTTATTGGTTCCTGCTACATGTTTTAAGCCTTTAATAATTTCCATACCCAAAATTGGATCATTGGTATATGGAGCGGGACATTTATTACATGTTTCACGAGGAGTATAACCAGGACGAGGGGTAATTTTAACAATTTTACCTGTATAGGTATTATTGGTTTCTTTATCAATTTTAATAATGGCTTTGGCAGCACCTGTTTTATCATCAATCTGCTGCCAAGTTCCAGAAATGTCCTCAGCAAAAACATTGCCACTAAAAAGCACACTCGCCAAAGCTGCAAGCAATATATTCTTTTGCATAAAAAATCTTTCCATAACTAAATACTTTTTATTGAGTCGGTATATTAGACTGATTATGTGATTAGTCAATATTCTGGAGAGGGTGCAAAAAATGAAATCATTTTATTGACGAATGTAAAAAAGCCACATTAGTGTGGCTTTTTATTGAGCTTAAATTCTGATTAGTCTATCCGAAGCCAAGTTTGACTGCGCCCGAGTGCGGAAATACCGATATAACCACGTAAGGTTAAGCGTTTGCCATTGGTACTTAGCTTAACTTTAGCATCATAAATTTTGCCTGTAAGTGGGTCAATAATACGTCCTTTTTCATAATTATTTGTATCAGGCACGTGTTTCAAACCGGTGAGCACATCCATACCTAAAATTGCTTTGTTGGTATAAGGCGCTGGACAATTGTTACAGATTTCACGAGGTGTATAACCTGGGCGAGGGGTGACTTTGGTGATTTTTCCGGTAAAAGTATTAGTGGCTTCTTTACGAATTTCAATAATCGCTTTAGGTGAACCCGTTTTATCATCAATTGATTGCCAAGTTCCAGATAGATCTTGTGCTAATACATTACCACTGAAAAATAAGCCAGCGAAAGTAGCGAGCAAAATATTCTTTTTCATATCAATTCCTTCGAATGTGGAGAGTAATTTTTTTATCCATAAGAACATATTATGAGTGTTTGAAAATTAGTCAAGCCAGTGCGTCATAAAAAATCAAAATAATGTGAAATATTTAAAGAAAGATAAATAAAAAGCCACATCGTGCGGCTTTTTGTCAGCATTAGTCGTTTTTAATCCAGGTTTGAGTGCGACCCAAGGCAGAAATCCCAATATAGCCGCGTAATATAAAACGTTTACCATTCGGGGAAACTCGTCCTTTCAAACCATAGGTTTTGCCTGTTAAAGGATCAAGGATACGACCGTTTTCATAATTGTTCCCATTGACATGCTGTAAGCCTTTAAATACTTCTAAGCCTAGTATGGGTTGATCTGTGTAAGGGGGCGGGCAGTGGAAACATGTTTCTCGGGGCGTATAGCCGGGGCGAGGCGTAATTTTAATAATTTTGCCAGAATAAGAACCATTGGTTTGTTTCGGAATTTCAATCAGTGCCTTAGGTAAACCAGTTTTATCACCGATTTGTATCTATGTACCGGTTATCTCCTGAGCAAAAACTGGAAAACTCGCTGATAAGGCTATAAAAAATGTCCTAGTGATTGCTATTTTTTTCATAAAATTTCCTTATTTATATAAGTATACATATCCTATGTTGACTTATTTTAAGATGAAGAAGTAATACGAAATTAAGCATTCTTGGAAGACAAAAATTTTAAGCTCTTATTCGTACCACTCTAGCCATCTATGCTGAACTGAAATCAGCATAATTTAATCTTGTTTAATCCAGGTTTGGCTACGACCCAGTGCTGATACACCGACATAACCGCGTAAAGTGAGACGTTTACCATTAGCACTCAATTTTGCTTTACCACTATAGATTCTGCCGCTAAGTGGATCAAGAACTTTGGCATTTACAAAGTTGTTATCACCAGCTGCTTTTAACCCCGTTAAAATATCTAAACCTAAAATAGGTTTATTGGTATAAGGTGCCGGACAATTTACACAGGTTTCTTTCGGAGTATAACCTGGACGTGGTGTAACTTTTATAATTTTGGCTGTATATGTACCATTGCTTTCTTGGCGCATTTCCAGAATTGCTTTTGACGAACCTGTTTTATCGTCAATATTTTTCCACATTCCTGAAATATCTTCTGCAAAAGCAAGACCGCTTAATGAAGAAAAAACTAACGTTGCTAAAATTTTAAATTTTCCCATTAAAAAATCCTTTCCATTAATGTGATTACATGTTCATCTTATGTTTATTTTTTGTACCACGCAATCCTTTATGAATGTTTATTTCATCACATTTTTTGTAAATAAAGTATGAAGGTAGGTAACCAGATGGCGGTGAAAACTGCATTCACAGCCATGCCAAAAGCTGCGTAACGTCCTGCTACACTGCCTCGTTGCCAAGCTTGCGCTGTACCAATTGCATGTGCCGCCAAGCCCAATGCCAGACCAGAAGCTCTTTCATCGTGAATATGACGCAAAATAAATGGAGAGAAAGCTGCGCCAATCACGCCCGATAAAATCACAATTAAAATCACCAAAGTGAGGGGGGCATTTAATAAAGTAGCAATATTAATGGCAATAGGAGTAGTGACCGCTCGAGTTGCGAAGGCCATAATGCTTGCGTCAGACATATGCAATAAATAGGCAAGTCCCATCGGTAAAGCAACCGCACTAATACTGGCAAAGACCAGAATACCGACAATGGCCTTGAGTGGTAAGTCATCATAACGCATGGCTGCAAGTGGAATAGCCAAGGCAACAGTGACATAGCCGAGTAAGTGATTAAATAGCGGATTGACCTGTGTCATATAAGATTCGTAAGGAATCCCAAATACAAATAACAATCCAATAATGAAAAACATGCCGATGACAATGACTGGAACTTGTGGAAGCTTTTTATTTAAAGGTTTGGCAATCAGATAGGCGAAGAGGGTCAATATAAAACCGTACAGTACTGCTAACATCATATTTCCCCTATAACCAGCGTTTGGCCATTTTTGCGTAGACCCATAATGGAATTAAGGTACTGATACACATCACCACCAGGAAAACAGGAATTTCCTTTCCCATTTGTACCAGCATAATCAGTGAACCTGCACTAATCGGTAAAAAAGCAAAGGCACTTTCTTTCATGATTTTGTTGTTGGTGTCGACTAAACGTGCAGGTAATTTGTGGACATTTCTCCAAATAAGCAGAGTCAGCAATAAGCTAATCAAGCCAACCAAATTACCCAGTTCAGGATGATTAAATTGTGTCATTAACCATACTGCTCCCTCACGAAAGCAGATGATTAATGCCAGTGTACCAATCCATGCTGGCCAGTCGATTGTTTTTATCGAGTCCATTTTTACCAAACTTTAAAATTATACTTATCACGTTTTAACCGATTTATCTTTTGATTTCAAATTCCTCAAGCGGTTTCTTAAATTGCGTGGCTTTTTTTCCCAGAATTTCATCAATCGGTAAATGCGCTTGTTTAATCAGTTGCTCCAGCTTGTGTGGGGCAATAATGACGTGTAAATGCAGATTGCCATCTTCATCATGATTTTCAGTTTGAATGACATTTAGCGCATAAAGTTGAGTACGCAATTTTCCATATTCGGGTTTTAACACCAGCTCGAAACTTTGCAACTGTCCCATCAAGCATTCTTGAACGGCTTGGCGTAACAAGTCTAAGCCTTGGTTGGCATGCGCAGATACATAGACACGATCAGGCAAATGCGGTTTGGCATACACAATTTTGGCATCTTCACCGCTGAGGTCAATTTTGTTATAAACCCGCAGTACCGGAACATCGACTCCGATTTCTTTTAAAACCGATTCTACGGCTTCAATTTGTTCCAGCATATCTGGGCTGCTGGAATCAATAACATGCAGCAGCAAGGTCGCCTCAGCCGTTTCCTCAAGTGTGGCTTTAAAGGATTCTACCAAGGCATGAGCTAAGTTACGGACAAAACCCACGGTATCGGCCAGAACCAAAGCACCAACCCCATCCCAATTTAAACGGCGTAAAGTCGGATCGAGTGTTGCAAATAGTTGGTCGGCCGCATAAACGTCAGAGCGCGCCAAGAGGTTAAACAATGTCGATTTACCTGCATTGGTATAACCGACAAGAGATACCGTTGGAATTGCGGCTTTCTGGCGTGCAGAACGACCTTGCATACGGGTTTGGCGAACCTTCTCCAGTTTGTCTTTTAATTGTCCAATACGTAAACGTAGTAAACGACGATCCGTTTCCAGTTGTGTTTCCCCGGGTCCGCGTAAACCAATACCGCCTTTTTGACTATCTAAACTGATACCGCTCCCGACCAGTCGTGACGATAGATAATCCAATTGTGCCAATTCGACTTGAAGTTTACCTTCATGAGTACGGGCACGTTGGGCAAAGATGTCCAGAATAAGCCGGGTACGGTCAATCACGCGGCATTGAATGACTCTTTCTAAATTACGTTCTTGAGAAGGACTTAGGGAATGATCAAAAATGACCAAATCTATTTCTAATTCTTTGACTCGCTCTGCGATTTCTTCTGCTTTTCCAGAGCCGATAAACAGTTTTGGATCCGGTTTGATCCGTTGAGCAGTTACATGTTCTACAATTTCTGCACCTGCGGACTGGGCCAGTAAGCGAAATTCTTCTGCATCAAGGTCATCTAAAAGTTGTACAGAGACGCTTATTAATAGGGCACGTTCGCCACCTTGATGTCGCTCAAAATATTCCACTAAATGCTATCTCAACTACATGAAAACTTCATTTTAGTAGAAAATAAGCACTGATAGTAAAAAATAGATCAGCCTTGTCAAACGAAGGGAGGCAAAGATCCAATAAATAAAAATATCCTGTCTAAATATAAAATCGATCGTCCATAAATTTATTTTAAATAATTGATATTAAATGATATTTTTTTATATGCTGAGGTTGCTAAATAATGCAGATCTATTCGTATAATTTTTGTTTTAGATAAAAGTATTGTGTCGATTGGTTTGCATCATTTCATTAAAAAGCAGGGTTGGGGTTTTATGATCAATGCAAGATCAAAATGAACAGTATAGAATAATGCTCTATAAATGATTAAACGCTGTGTCTGTTAATTAGTGATCAATCTATGACTCAATCCTCTGTAACTGAAACTTCATCGTTAAATAGTATGTCTAAATTTTTCTTATATAGTAAAAAATTATTGGCGGTTGTAGCTGCGATTACACAAGGATTTTATCTGGTTTTTCGTCACCGTTTATATAAAGATCCGAATAATCCGTGTAATACGCGTTATGTACAGCATTTTTGCCGTCAATTATGCAAAGTTTTTAACCTTGAGATTCAGGTGCATGGAATCATTCCACGTGAGCCGGCGCTATGGGTGAGTAATCACATTTCTTGGTTAGATGTCGCCGTTTTAGGGTCTGGTGCTCGAGTTTTCTTTTTAGCCAAAGCTGAAATTGAAAAATGGCCGTTACTCGGCAAACTGGCAAAGGGTGGTGGGACACTATTTATTAAACGAGGTTCCGGCGATTCAGTTAAAATTAAACAGCAAATTACCGAATTTTTAAAACATGATATTCCGGTATTATTTTTCCCTGAAGCGACGACTTCAGAGGGCTCAAGAATAAAAAAAATCTATGGACGTATTTTAGGTGCTGCCATTGAAGCCAATCGTCCTGTGCAAATATGTTTGATTTGTTATGTGAATCAACATGGACAACTGGATCTGGTGGCGCCGTTTATTAATGATATAAGCTTTGCCGATCATGTCAAAAATGTCCTGGAAATGCCTAAAGTGAAAGCACATTTAATGGCCTTGCCGGCAATATCTCCTGAAGGGCATACGGTTGAAACGTTGACCCAAGAAGTTCAAACTAAAATGGCTGAAGGTTTAATGCAGTTACAGCAAAAAGTGCTTAAAAGTCCCACTTGAACGGGCAACAAAAATGAATGCGAGCCAAAGCGAAGGCTTACATAAAGCCTTCAATTGGCAACCATGAAATCACTTTAATCCCTGCCTTTTGCCACCATTTCATTTTAGGTTCTTTTAGATAGGTTTTGGTACTGCCATCATGACGTTTAATTTTCCAGTTGATTTTATTGTTGGCATTTAAAACCAGTTTGTAGGCATATTTAGATAAATTTTGATCCATGGTTTGGTGCACAGACTGGGCTAAATTCGGGCTATCCAGCAATACGCCAATTTCTGTATTTAAATAGGCAGAACGTGGATCAAAATTGAAAGAGCCGATAAAAACCTGTTTTTGATCAATCGCCATCAGTTTGGCATGCAGGCTGGAACGGCTTAACCCTTTTAAGCTCACTTTGGCTTTTTCCGCGATTTCATCAGTATTGGCATTCAGGTTTTCAGTTTCCGGTACTGACAAAAACTCATATAGCTCAACATCATTTTTTAATAAATCTTTTCGATATTTACCGTAAAAGGCATGGACTAAAAATACATCATTGGCTTTAAAAGAGTTGGTGAGTACCCGAACATGGATGTTGTTTTGAGCAAGTTCACTCAACATCTTTTCGCCCTTTTTTTCAGGAACGAAATAAGCTGAAATAATATCGACACTTTGTTCAGGTTTTTCTAAGCGATTCAGCAGCTGAAAATTCAGATGTTGCTCTTTTTTAGCTTTTGCCCTGATTTTACTCGGTGAATCATTTACCACTTCGGCTTTGACCCAGTCAAGTTGGATCCCACTATTGAGCCATTGTTCAAAGGCATGTGATCGGTTGGCTAAATCTAGATAATTCTGAACGTCAATACTTTGAGAATGTTTATCCAGCTGCTGTTTTAAACCTTCAAAACGCAAGGAATAATGTCTTGAATTAACAATTTGTTTAACCGGAAATGCATAATCATCATTCCAGTATTCATCAAAAGAATGAATGATTTCATCCGATGCAGAGCCGACTAGCATCACATCAACATCAGAAAATTGATAATTATCACTGACGTTATAATATTGATTACTCATATTGCGACCGCCAATTAAAGCAATCTGGTTGTCTGCAATAAAGCTTTTGTTATGCATGCGGCGGTTAATGCGTTTTAGATCCAGCACCATATCCATGGCACGGTAATGTCTAAAACGGTAAGGGTTATACAGTCTGACATCAATATTTTTATGCTGATCAAGGGCCAGATAAATACCTTCCATTTTTTTGGCATTGTTGTCATCCATCAATAAACGGACTTTTACACCACGGTCGGCTGCCTTAATAATAGAATCCAGGGCAAGTGCGCCAATTCTATCGTTATCCCAGATATAGTATTGTAAGTCTAAGGTTTTTTCTGCTTTATCAATAAGATGTATACGAGCCGCTAAAGCTTCCAGGGGGTCGTATAAAACCCGATAACCGGTAAGATTGGGATTTTGGTCTCGTAACGGTAAAACGATTTGCGCCAATGCAGTTTGTTTGGTTTCGGTATCAAACGCATATTCAATCGGTTGTGGTATTTGTTTCGGCAGGGTCGTACAGGCGGGAATCCCTAAAATCAGGCTACAACTTAATAATACTGCAGTTTTATTGGATGTTGAGCTACGCAATTTATAAGGGTCTGATTGAGTTTTAGCAGAGGAAGATTGCGCCATAAGTTATAAACAATACCAAAATTTGGTTTGAGTATAATTGCCAGCTGTGAAAAGATAAATATGAGAATAGATGAATGATGTCATGTCTTCGTTATCGTTAGAGAAATTATTATGTGGGATACACACGCGGTTGTTTTTTATTTTTATATGATTTTTTTTGTGCTTGGAGTTTGGGGTGTGGCACAGGCATGGCTGAGTCAAACGCGTACTGAAACTATTCATCCGTTCAAAGCTTTTGTACATTTATTGGCATTTTATCTATCTTATTTATTGATTCCTTTATTTTTCTTTAGTATTTATGCCGGTTGGAGTGCCTATTACTCCATTCATGAAGCTATTTTTATTTTCCTGCTGAGTGGTGTGCTGATTTATGCACGTTTTATTGAACCGCAGCATGTGATGGTTAAGACCCTGCAATATCAGTTGAATCCAGAGCAGAACATGCAGCGTCCGGTTAAATTGGCCTTGATTGCCGATTTACATATTGGTCTGTTTTCGGGGCATGAACGCCAACTGAAAATTATTGTCGAGAAAATTAACCAGCAGAATCCTGATCTGGTGGTGGTTGCCGGGGACTGGACTTATGAACCTGAAGATAAATTGGCAGATGAACTGGCGATTTTAAAACAGATTAATGCACCGGTTTATTCTGTGAATGGCAATCATGACGAACAATATCCCGGTCCTCCAATTCAGCAATTATTAAGACATGCCTTAAAGGTCAATGATGTGATTGATATTGAAGGGCAGATGGTGGAATTTGATGAATTTCGTTTGTTAGGGGTGGGTGATTTATGGGCAGGAAAAACTGATATGCGTTTTATGCCTGACTTGCCTCAAGATAAACCGTGGGTGATTTTATCGCACAATCCCGACACCGTGGATATGGTGCCGCAATTGCCAACACGGCCATTAATGCTGTCTGGACATACCCATGGCGGGCAAGTTGAGCTGCCCTGGTTGACCAATTACATCATGAAAAAAGTGTCTATTCTTGGGCATAAAAAAGGTTTATATCAGCATGAACATGCCGACGTATTTGTTACGGTCGGCACCGGCTTAGTCGGTGTACCCTTTCGTTTTCGGGTTCCCCCGACGATTGATATTATTGAGTTGGTTTAAAGCTTGAAGATCAATTTCTGGAACAATTTTTGACATACCGTAAGACAAGATTGATTTATAACAATGAGAACAAAATAGGAGAAGGGTATGTCTTTTTCAGAAGAGGTGGGTCAGTTTTTTGCTTTAACAGAACCTCAATCGGAACAGCTTGAAGCGGGTTTAATTGCTCTAGAACAGGCTTTTCAGCAAGCCGAAAGCGATGTGATCAGTACACCTGCATTTGCCAGCAGGTTTTATCAAAAGTTTCAGCAACTGATCACGGCATTTGCGATTGATGAAAATAATGTGGAAGCATTTCTAGATCATTTATATGCAACAGAAAGATATCGTCAACTGGTGACTTACATTGTTCCAAGTTATTACAATGCCGGTGGCGATCGAAAGGTATTTGAAGAGCTTTATCAGGAAATGTTAAGTGATGAACAGATCTGAAAAATAACATAAAAAAACCAGCGTCATCACGCTGGTTTTTTACGTTTTGATGAAATTAAACCTGGTTGTTTACATCATCATTTTTGGTTTCACGAATGAGCAAGAATGCACAAAGTGACAAGATAGAGGCTGCAGTTAAATAATAACCGACAGCATATAAACCATAAGTGGTCGCAAGCTTGGTTGCAATCAGTGGTGCAAAAGAGGCACCAAAAATACCTGCAAGGTTAAAGGTTAATGCAGAACCGGTGTAACGAACTGAAGTCGGGAAAATTTCAGAAAGTACCGTACCGATTGGACCATACGTTAAACCCATGATCGCTAAACCAATACATAGGAATAAAAACACCAAAAGCGTGCTTCCAGATTCCAGCATATCGGCAAAGAAAAGACCGAAAATGGCAGATACAATACACACAGCAATAGAGGTGGTTTTACGACCAAATTTCTCTGCAAACACTGCAGAAAGCGGAATAAATGCCGCAAAACACAAGGTGGCAACCAGTTGTAATTGTAAGAATTCTTCACGGCTATAGCCGAGTTGTTTGGTACCCCATTGCAATGCAAATACTGTGGTCAAGTAGAACACAACGAAAGTACAGATTGCCGCAATTGTGCCTAAAATCAGCATACGCCAATGTTTAGTGGTCACTTCTTTAAATGGAATATTAACTTCTTTTTGCTTGTCCAATACTTTTTGGAACGCTGGTGTTTCATGTAGTTTTAAACGAATCCATAAGCCGACAATCACCAACAATGCACTTGAGATAAACGGAATGCGCCAGCCCCATTGCATAAAGTCTGCTTCAGACATGAAGGCACCCAGGGTAAGGAATGAACCTGTAGCCAAGATAAAGCCGATGGGTGCACCAAGTTGCGGGAACATGCCATACCAGGCACGTTTGCCTTCAGGGGCATTTTCCGTTGCGAGCAGAACAGCACCAGACCATTCACCGCCTAAACCCAAACCTTGACCCAAACGGCAAAGTGCAAGCAATAAGGGTGCTGCAATACCGATTTGAGCGTATGTCGGTAATAAACCAATACATACGGTAGAAATACCCATGGTGAGTAGTGCCGCGACCAATGTGGCTTTACGCCCAATTCGGTCACCCAAATGCCCAAACAGTGCCGCGCCAATCGGGCGGGCAATAAAGGCAATCGCAAAAGTTGCCAGTGATTGAATGGTTGCGGTCATTGGATCGGTACTTGCGGGGAAGAACAGATACGGAAAAATGATGACTGCCGCAGTGGCATAAATATAAAAATCGAAGAATTCGATTGTGGTACCAACAAGACTTGCAGTCAGTACGCGGGATTTTGAATTTGTAGCTACTTCTTCCGAAGCAGGTATAGAATTTGATGACGCCATGAGAAACCTTACACTTACTAAAAATAAAAAAGCTTAGTTTTAAAAGCGTAATCTTTTTAAAAAAGGCGTAATTTCTTAAAAAAATACGAAATACCGGCTCATGTCTACGGATTTAGGGTTACTAAAAAATGCAGAAATAGAGGGTTAGATCACGTAAAGACAGATCGCTAAGAAATGTGATCCAGCGCCAATCAATACAAAAACATGCCAGATGGCATGCGTATATCTTACTCTTTTTAAGGCATAAAACAATGCACCAATGGTATAGGCCAGTCCACCAATGATGAGATAGGTTAATGCCTGATCGCTTAAAAAGCGTTGCATATCATCCATCACCAGCAATGCAAGCCATCCCATAGCCAGATAGGCGATTAGTGAAATTTTTTGGAAACGATGAATGAAAACTAACTTGAATAGTGTCCCAATTGCGGCAATCACCCAAAGTGCAATTAACAGATACTGCGCTTTTGCTGTGGGAATCGCGATAGACAAGAAGGGGGTATAAGTTCCAGCAATCAGATAATAAATTGCGGTGTGATCCAGTTTTTTGTACCAGCCGCGACGCTGTGGCGATTCAGCATAGTGGTATAGGCTTGAAGCGGCAAAAAGTAAAATCAGGCTCAGTGCATAGACACATAAGCCAATAAACTGCCCGAGCGGCAAATAGCTGCCTTTAATCAGCATAAAAATACTGGCAACGGCTGCCAAAACTGCGCCAAGTGCATGACTGATCGCATTTATTTTTTCTTCATGTGGATCGTATGTCTGCAAGTTAGATGTGCTCATTGCTTATTTTCTATAATTAAAAATACACTTGTATAGTAATGAAGTTTTACCTTTAAAGTAAGAAGTTTTACACTGACCACTTAATTTACTCGAGTGATCTATATGTCTCAATTGGCTTCTCCTTTTATTCAGGAACAACAATTCTTAGATGCTTTTCAGCAAGCCATTGAAACACAAAGTTTTGATCGAATAATTCTTAGCCAGTATAAAGGCGAACTTGAAAATCTTGAGAAAATGACCTTGCGAGTCATTTCACTGCAAGGGCAGTCGGTTTTAAGTTGTTTGTACCGTTACAAGACTCAGGATGTCACCAAAAACTATCCTTTAACGCAAGCCATCCAGCTCGTTCATGATCTATTATTCCAATGTAAACAAGCCAATCTTTTTACCAATGAAGAAGAGCTGCAACTCAAAAAGAATAAGAAAAAAGCTCTGTTGACGGTGAGTAAAAATAAATCTGCATCAAAGTCACAGAATATAGAAAATCAGCACGGGCATGACCGCACCAAACATCGTTATGTCGATCAGGACAGTTATTTTTTACAGCCTTTAGGTATTACTGACGCGAAAGCGCAAATTATTCCAAGCATGGCGCGTAAATGGAAACAGATTAATAAATTTGTGGAAATTTTCTCGGGTGCTTTAGACCAAATCACACAGCAAGATCATGCTTTGCGTGTGGTCGATTTTGGTTCGGGTAAAGGTTATCTGACCTTTGCCTTATACGATTATCTGGAAAAGCAGGGTCAAACGCCATTTGTCACCGGTGTGGAGCTTAATCCAAAAATGGTAGAGTTTTGCCAAAATGTATCGACAGCTTCCAATTTTAAGCAACTGGACTTTTTCCAGGGCGATGTCCGCACTTATGAACCAGAACATCTGGATGTGATGATCGCTTTGCATGCCTGTGATGTGGCGACGGACTTTGCCATTCACACTGGTATTCGTTTAAATGCACAAATGATTATGTGTGCGCCGTGTTGTCATAAGGAATTGCGTCCACAGCTCAAAAGCCCGGAAGTGCTGAAACCTATGTTGCAATTTGGCATTCATTTGGGTCAACAAGCAGAAATGCTGACCGATACCATTCGTGCTTTATTGCTTAAAGCCTATGGCTACGAAACCAAAGTATTTGAGTTTGTGGCTTTGGAACATACAAGTAAAAACAAGATGATCTTGGCAACCAAACGAAAAGATTATCAAGAGCCGGATCATGCGGTATTGGCTCAGATTCACGCCCTAAAAGAGATGTATGGCATTGAAAAGCATTCGCTTGAATTATTGCTCAATAATCAGTGGGATCAGCAGGATATTGGCTGTAAGTGTTAATTTAAAACCAGTTTAAAATGGATGAAGCAGTCGCAAGACTGCTTTTATTTTAGGAAGATGATTTTTGATGAGCCAATTTACCATACACACAGGCAGTTGGAATGAGTTGCAAAATGATGCAAAACTGATTCGTGAGCAGGTGTTTATTCAGGAACAGCAGATTGCGGTTGAAGATGAATGGGATGTTGAGGATGCAGTGTCCCTCCACTTCGTGGTTTATGATCAAGATCAGCCAATAGCGACAGCACGATTATTACAAAATAACAGCGTTGGGCGTGTGGCGGTGTTAAAATCGTATCGCGGCGTAGGCATTGGAAAATTGCTGATGCAACAGATTATTCAACAAGCGAAACATGAACAGCGCGAATTTTTAAAGTTGTCTTCACAAGTGCATGCCATTCAGTTTTATGCAGCTTTGGGTTTTAAAGTTGAAGGTGAGCAATATCTGGATTGCGGTATTCCGCATATTGATATGCGATTGCTATTCACTTGCTCTTAGATATTTAAATCTTCAGTGTTGAAAATAAAAAGCCACTAAAAAGTGGCTTTTTTATTTTCCTGAATCCCCGCATCAATGACCAGACTCGTGTTCAGCTGCTTTTTCCGCTTCTGTCATTGCAGCATGTTCTTCTGCCGACATGTGATGCTCTTCAGCCGTTGCTTTTGCTGCATCAGCCTCTTTCTGATTTTTAGCTTCTGCTAATGCTTCTTCAGACATTGCTGGTGCATTTTTAAATGCATGCTGCTGGGTATTTTTTTGCTGTTGGCTTGGCATGTAATCCGGTTCATTGCTTACGGCAAGATAGAAAAAACCCATGAAAAAAGCACTTAAAATAAAGGCAATAATCAGGGCTTTCCAGCCCCAAGGGGATTTTTCAGGAGAAGAATTGTCAGTCATGAGAAAATACCAAAATGGATAAAAATAAATCAGAATCTATGTAACTTTATAACACAGAATAGAATGAAAACCGACTCATAACTGACTAAGCCCTTCATTTAAATCAGGGCTTAAATTAAATCCAAGGAGCTGGTTTCTGTTTAAGTGAGAGCAAGATGTATATTGGGGCTGATTAATCCGCCCTAGCAGATGAGTCTCTAATTTCTAAAGATAAAAAAGAATACTTCAATATACCAACGCCTTTCTTTGACTAAAAAAGAAAGGCGTTCAAGAGTTGATAGCACGGTGTAGATTATGAAATTTTCTCGCCAGAATGCATTTTATCTTTTAGTAATTGGGGTGCTTTAAAACGCTCACCATATTTGGCTTCCAACGCATTGGCACGAATCAAGGCTTTTTCCAGACCATATTGGTTCAGATACTGTATGGCTCCCCCTGTCCATGGGGCAAAACCAATCCCGAAAATAGAACCGACATTGGCATCCACAACCGACTCCAACACACTTTCTTCATAGCAGCGCAAAGTATCGAGCGCTTGGACAAACAGAAAACGGTCAATCATTTCCTGTTCGCAAATATCAACGTCTTTTTTCCAGTGGCTTAAACCCGCCCATAAATGTTTTTTACCACTTTCAGGATATTCATAGAAACCCGCACCCGCAGCTTTACCTTTACGGTTGAATTGATGAATCATGCTTTCAATCACATCATCTGCAGCGGAACGTGGTAGGTCTTTGCCTTCAGCTTGCAGGGCTTTACGTGTCTCAGCAGCCACATGTTCAGAAAGTGTTAAAGACACTTCATCCTGAATCGCAAGTGGCCCAACAGGCATACCCGCTTTGAGTGCTGCCATTTCAATTTTGGCAGGATGAACTCCTTCAACAAGCAGTCGTAAGCCTTCTTGCACAAAGGTGCCAAAGACACGACTGGTGAAGAAACCACGACTGTCATTTACCATAATTGGAGTTTTACCAATTTGTTGTACATAGTCATAGGCTTTAGCTAGAGTTTCAGCTGAGGTGTTTTTTCCTTTAATGATTTCGACCAGTTGCATCTTATCGACAGGGCTAAAAAAGTGCAGACCAATGAAATGGCTATCATCTTTAGAAGCTTTAGCGAGTCCGGTAATTGGCAGGGTAGAGGTATTCGATGCCATCACACCACCCGTTACTAAATAGCTTTCAGCTTCTTGGGTAACCTTGGCTTTCAGTTCTGGGTTTTCAAACACCGCTTCAATCATCAGGTCACAACCTTGCAAATCTTCTGCTGAAGCTGTGGCTGTAATTAAACTTAAAACTTGATCGCGTTTTTCAGCCGTTAACCGACCTTGAGAGACTTTTTTATCCAGCAGCTTTTGACTGTAGGCTTTGCCTTTTGTGGCCGCCTCTATGGAAATATCTTTCAGAATAACGTGTATGCCTTTCGATGCAGTCGCATAAGCAATTCCTGCACCCATCATCCCGGCACCTAAAATACCGACTTTGCTGGCTTTCCATTTGGCAACGTCTTTTGGGCGGCTGGCACCTGATTTAATCGCATTCAGACCATGCCAGAAGGTGCTAATCATATTTTTGGAAATCTGACCAGTCGCCAGGTAAGTAAAGTAACGCGATTCGATGGTCAGTGCGGTATCGACATCCACCTGCGCACCTTCAACAGCTGCTGCCATAATGGCTTCAGGGGCAGGGTAGCAACCTTTGGTCTTGTCACGCAGCATGGCAGGTGCAATCGCAAGCATTTGAGCAACAGCAGGTGTTTTGGGATCACCGCCAGGAATTTTGTAGCCTTTGACATCAAATGGTTGTTGCGAGATTGGAGTGGCTTTGACCCAAGCAATGGCTTTATCCATGAGTTCTTGTTCAGTTTCCACAATATCGTGAATTAAGCCTAAAGACTGGGCTTTATCGACAGCAAACTGTTTGCCTTCCATCAACAGTGGAAAGGCATTTTGCAAGCCGAGTAGTCGTACCGTACGCACGATCCCGCCACCGCCAGGAAGTAAACCTAAAGTCACTTCAGGTAAACCGAATTTCGCTTTCGGGTCATTCAGTGCAATACGCTGGTGACAACACAAAGCCAGTTCCCAGCCACCACCGAGCGCCGTACCATTGAGTGCTGCAACCACCGGAATACCACGTGTTTCGATATAACGTAGTTTGGCTTTCATCTCTTCAATCATGTTGAAGAATGCTGTGGCATGATCCGGCTCTGCTTGAATCAGTTCATCCAAGTCCCCCCCGGCAAAAAAGGTTTTTTTCGCTGAACGGAAAATAATCCCTGAAATTTCTGCATCTGCTTGGAGCTTGGAAACAATATCTTCCAGTGCGACACGGAAATCTGCATTCATGGTGTTGGCAGATTGGTTTGGAGAATCTAAAGTGAGAATGACGATATTGTCGGCATTTTTTTCGAATTGAATTGCGCTCATAATTTTTATCCAAATAATAATTTGATGAATTTGGAGCAATTTACTTTGCTGACTTCTTGAAAATTTCCATTGTAGCGGAGTCTTTCCAAATTCATCCGAATTTCGGGTTTAACCTTCGGTTCGACCTACTTTTGTTTCGGCAAAAGTAGGCAAAACCATTGTCATACGCAAAACCTGTTACATATTTGCATTTATCCAATTGCTCACAGAAACATTATTCTTCAAAATCTGAGCAGGTTGCGTATGACCTAAACGTGGATCAAATATCAGTAAAAGTTAAAGATGGCTATACAAGCTCAATAATCGTTGCGATGCCCATGCCGCCACCCACACATAAAGTGGCTAAACCACGTTTTTTGCCTTGACGTTCCAGTTCATCCAGCAGCGTGCCTAAAATCATTGCACCGGTTGCACCTAGTGGATGTCCCATGGCAATTGCACCACCATTGACATTGACTTTGGCAGGGTCAACCTTGAGTTCGGTAATAAAGCGCATCACTACGGCAGCAAAAGCTTCATTGACTTCAAACAGGTCGATATCCTCTATTGTTAAACTTGCTTTTTCCAACGCTTTACGTGCTGCAGGGGCAGGACCGGTCAGCATGATGGTTGGATCAGAGCCAACCAATGCCGTTGCTAAAACTTTGGCGCGTGGTTTTAAACCTTGTTCTTTCACCGCTTTTTCTGAAGCAATTAAAACAACTGCTGCACCATCGACAATGCCGGATGAATTCCCTGCATGATGTACGTGATTGATTTGCCCGACTTCTGGATATTTTTGCAGGGCAATCGCATCGAAGCCCATTTGTCCCATCATGGCAAAACTTGGATTCAGTTTGGCTAAACTCTCAGCTGTGGTCGTCGGTTTAATAAATTCATCTTGGGCTAAAATGGTCACGCCAGCTTTGTCTTTTACAGGCACAATCGATTTATTGAAATACCCATTGGCCTGAGCTGCGGTAGCTTTACGTTGTGATTCAGCTGCGAATGTGTCGACATCTGAACGCGTATATCCATCAATGGTCGCAATCAGGTCTGCGCCAATGCCTTGCGGAATAAAGTCACAGGCCATATTGGTTTCTGGGTCCAGTGCCCAAGGACCACCATCTGAACCCATTGGCACGCGTGACATCGACTCTACACCACCGGCAACTACGACATCTTCCCAACCTGAACGAACTTTCTGTGCAGCCATATTCACCGCTTCAAGTCCGGATGCACAGAAACGGTTGATCTGTACACCTGCTACATCATTGTCCCAACCTGCGGCAATCGCAGCTGTTTTGGCAATATCCGCGCCTTGATCACCAATCGGGGTTACACAGCCCAGCACAATATCATCGACTTTAGAGGTGTCGAGCTGGTGACGATCTTTTAATTCATTCAGTAAGATGGTGAGTAGCGTAATCGGTTTCACTTGATGCAGCGAACCGTCTTTTTTTCCTTTTCCGCGTGGTGTGCGAATGGCATCAATGATGTAGGCCTCGCTCATAGCTGTTCCTTTGTTATGACTTTTAAATTGTTATACTTTTCGAGTGTAATGATTAATTTTTGAAGTGCAATGACAAGAACGGATCAGATCAAATGACTTTTTTAGCCAATAAAAAAAGCCCAGACATTTTAGTCTGGGCGGAGAAACTGCTATGCAATTAAATGATTAATGATAGCCATGTAATTGGCGATACAGTCCAGGTGTTACGCCAGTCCATTTCTTAAATGCACGATGGAAAGTACTGGTTTCACTGAAACCGACTTGTTGTGCTACATCTTCCAAGGTTAAACCTGGGTTGAGTAAAAGGTGAATGGCAGCATCACGACGTAATGCATCTTTAACACCTTGATAGCTTTTACCTTCAGCAGCCAAACGACGACGTAAAGTTTGTGGCGACAAGTACAGCATAGATGCCACATCATTCAAGGTTGGCATTTCTTCACCAATTTGGCTCTTGAGGACTTCACGAATACGTGAAGTTAAAGAGTTGGTATTTTTGAATTTAACCAGTAATTGAGCCGGTGCCGCTTTTAAGAATTCTTCCAGATTTTCTTCAGTTTGACGCAGTGGTAAATCCAGATAATCTGCTGCAAACGTAATTTCGGTACGTGCTGCATCAAACTGCATCACCGGTGCGAAGAAGAGGGCATCGTATTCATCGGCATGTGCAGGGCGTGGATAGCCGAAGTGCACACGTTCCAGTGGAATACGGCGTTCAATTAGCCAAGAGGCTAAACCGTGCCAAATCATCAACATACTTTCGGTAATGAAATGGTCGGGATCCATGCTTTGGGGAACATGAGGAACCAGACGTGCTTCGTGTTTATCACGTTCTATAGTCACTGACCATTCATCACCAAACAGTTTATAGAATTGTGCAGAAAGATCTAAAGCATCTCCTAGCGTTTTCGCGTGAATAATCAACTGACACATAATGGCAAAAGTGCCCAAGCGACGTGGCTGTAAATCAAAGCCCATATGTTCGTCTTGAGTCACCATCCATAACATCCTAACAAATCGGGTGTATTGCTCAGGAGAAATACGTGCTTTAGGTTGACGTAATAAGTCGGGTTCAATGCCTACATGTGACAATAAAGTTTCGACGTCCATACCTAGACGTTTTACACCTGTTAAAGCCGCATTCACGAAGTGGATGCTAATCGTATCGCGACTTATATTAAAGTCTTCAGTTTCTTTATCTTTTATATTCACTGGTAGTTGACCTAATTTTATATTCACTTGTAGTTGACCTAAATGACACTAAAAAATGTTTGGTTGGCAATTTACAATATATATTTTACCTTATCTACATATTAAATTGCCGAAATGATCAAGGTAAATGGCTGAACATGACATTGTTTTGTTGCATTTATATTTCTAATATGGGGAAAAAATCAACATAAAATGAGTAAAAAGAACATGGAAGCTGCTTTAAAAGGACTAAAAGTTCTCGATTTTTCTACGCTTTTGCCGGGACCATTCGCTACATTATATTTAGCTGACTTGGGTGCAGAGGTTATTCATGTGGAATCGCCAACACGTCCGGATTTAATCCGTTTATTGCCACCTTATGCCAATGGACAAGCGACTGCGCATAGTTATTTGAATAGAAATAAACAATCCATAGTGCTGGATTTAAAAGATCCTCAAAATATTGCTTCCATTAAACAGAAAATTTCTGAATTTGACATTGTGATTGAGCAGTTCAGACCCGGGGTAATGCAACGACTTGGCTTGGATTATCAAAACCTTGCCGCAATTAATCCGCGACTGATTTATTGTTCTATTACCGGTTATGGGCAAACCGGACTCTATAAAGATAAAGCCGGTCATGACATCAATTATCTCGCGCTGTCTGGAATTGCAGGGCATAGTGGCCGGCAAGACAGCGGCCCACCCCCGATGGGTATTCAAATTGCAGATGTTGCAGGGGGTTCTTTACACGCAGTAATTGGAATTCTGTCTGCGGTGATTGAACGGCAACGCAGCGGACAGGGGCAATACATTGATATTTCGATGACCGATTGTGTGGTGACCTTAAACAATATGGCTGCAGCAGCATCACTGGCGGGAAAAAGCAGACAATCTGCGGAAAAAGGGCATTTAAATGGGGGAACTTTTTACGATTATTATCAAACCCAAGATGGCCGATACTTGTCTGTGGGGAGTTTAGAACCTCAATTTATGTCCGGCTTAGCCACGATTTTAGAACTTCCAGTACTTCTAGAAAAAGGTGCTTCTTTCGAGGAGTCAGATCGACAATTGGTTAAGCAAGCCATTCAGGACAAAATAAAATCTAAAGCTTTTGTCGAGTGGCAGGCGATTTTCGCAGCGCAAGACGTTTGTGTTGAACCGGTACTGCATTTGGATGAAGCACTGCATTCTGAACTTGCCAAGCAACGACAATGGATTGTCGAGATACCTTTAGATACAAATTCAGAACAGACAGAACAACAGTTAAGTTGCCCAATTAAGTTCTCCCGATCAAAAAATGTCTATAACTTCGTAGGGCAGCGACTCGGACAAGGAAAATGGTGACTCTTTTTCTTTTTTTATCAAATGGTTGAGAATACTTAATTAAAAAATTCCTAGATTCTCATATAAAAGTGGGTAAGTTCACTCACTCAAACTTTCACATTTGTTCTTTATATGAAAAATAATGCTAAACAAGTGAAAAAAACATCAAATCTGATTAAAAAGCAGCTTGATTCGGCTGTATCGGGCTATATCAGTGAAATCCTGACCTGCTTATCAATAAAACCGCTATTAAATATGTAAAAAACGCATTTTGTTGATAGGTTAAATCTCGTTATGCTGTCAGCCGTTATAATGAACCTACTAGCTGTACGCCATGTATTTATATACTGATTTCGATCAGCAACTGATCAATGAACGTGTTGCACAGTTCCGTGACCAAACGGAACGTTATTTAGCGGGTAAATTGACGGAAGATGAATACCGTCCGCTACGTCTCCAAAATGGTTTATACGTTCAACGCTATGCGCCAATGTTACGTATTGCTGTGCCTTACGGTCTAATGAACTCGAACCAACTTCGTAAAATTTCGGATTTGGCTAAAGAATATGACCGTGGTTATGCACATGTATCAACACGTCAAAATATTCAGTTTAACTGGCCTGCACTAGAAAATGTGCCTGACATGTTGGCAGAACTGGCCACTGTACAAATGCATGCCATTCAAACATCGGGTAACTGTATTCGTAATACCACAACTGACCAATATGCTGGTGTGGTTGCCGGTGAAATTGCCGATCCACGTCCGACCTGTGAATTGATTCGTCAATGGTCAACGTTCCACCCAGAATTCGCTTTCTTGCCGCGTAAATTTAAAATTGCGGTGTCTGCACTGGCTGAAATAGACCGTGCTGCAGTTTCATTCCATGATATCGGTGTGTATATCGTGAAAAATGAAGCAGGCGAGATCGGCTATAAAATTAAAGTGGGTGGTGGCCTCGGTCGTACCCCAGTGATTGGTAGCTTCATTCGTGACTTCTTGCCACGTGAAGATTTAATTGCTTATCTTGAAGCCGTACTTCGTGTGTACAACTTGCACGGCCGCCGTGACAACAAATATAAAGCACGTATTAAAATTTTAGTGAAAGCTTTAACGCCTGCTGTATTTGCTGAAAAAGTTGAAGCCGAATTTGCCCATACCATTCAGACCTTGAAAATTCAGCCTGAAATCTTGAAAAAATTGGATGAAGAATTTACGCCATTTGATTATCAAGCTTATGCAGATGAAGATTTCACTGAACAGTTTGCTGCGCATCCAAAATTCAAACAATGGTTCAATATCAATACCAATCCGCATAAAGTGAAAGGCTATCGTATTGTGACGATTTCGCTTAAACGTGCTGGTATTGCACCGGGTGATATGACGGTTGAAGAAATGAATTTGATTGCAGATCTTGCAGACAAATATACTTTTGGTGAACTTCGTACCACACACGAACAAAATATTTCGCTTGTTGATGTTCCGCAAAAAGACTTATTTGAATTGTGGCAAATTCTTGAGCAAAACAACCTTGCACGTGCACACATTGGTTTCTTGACGGACATCATTTGCTGCCCGGGCGGTGACTTCTGCTCATTGGCAAATGCAAAATCGATTCCTATTTCTGAAGCGATCTCGCGTCGTTTTGATGACTTGGATACCGTATATAACCTCGGTCACATCGACTTGAATATTTCAGGTTGTATGAATGCCTGTGGTCATCACCATGTCGGTAATATCGGTATTTTAGGTGTTGATAAAAAAGGCGCTGAATTCTACCAAATTACTTTAGGTGGTAATGCCGATCATGATGCTTCAATTGGGGATATCTTGGGACCATCATTTGCAGCAGATCGTGTACCGGATGTAGTAGAAGAAATCTTGAATACTTATCTTGATTTGCGTGCTGATGGTGAAGAGTTTATCGAAACCTACCGTCGTGTTGGCATTCAACCCTTTAAGGAGCGTGCATATGCTTAATACCGCACTACAAGTGCTCTCTAAAGATGGCACAATTGTAGATAATACCTATCAATTGATGGGTGAAGATGGCGTATTACCACAAGGTGACGTGGTTCTGACTGTAGAACAGCTTGATCAATTGGCAAATGTATCTGGCAAAAAAGCCTTATACATTACTGTTGATGCTTCTCCTGAAGTCAATGAATTCCCGCTGGATCAGTTAGATGCAATCTTTATTGAATTTGCAGGCTTTAACGATGGTCGTGGCTATTCATTTGCGGCATTGTTGCGCCGTCAAGGTTATCAAGGTGAACTTCGCGCGACTGGCGATATCTTTAAAGATGTATTGAACTATTTAAAACGTTCAGGTTTCGATACTTTCGTGGTTAAAGAAGGTAAAGATATTTTGGAAGCTGCTGCGGGTTTAAACGATTTTAAAAATCCGTACCAAGCATCTACTGCAGTTGCACAAGCACGTTATCAAACAGGTGCTTAATCTAAATTAAATTGCTGTAAAAAAAGTAAAAAAGCCGGAGTAATTCCGGCTTTTTTAGGTCTGATATTTAGAGAAATTTAATCTCACATTGCATCGAGTTGACAGTTAATCATCCATTTAATCCCAAACTGATCGGTAAATGCACCGTATAGTGCACCCCAAAACGTCTTTTCCAAGGGCATTTCAATTTGTCCATTGACAGATAAAGCCTCAAACAAGCGTTTTGCTTCCGCTTGTTCATCGGCATTCAGATTGATCGAAATATAGTGATTATTACCTTTAGTGAAAACGGTATTGTTTTGTGCACAGAACTGATCATTGGTATCGGATGCCATCAGTTCTGTATATTCGTTGATGAGTAGCGAAACATGCAGGATTAGATTTTTATCTGCTTCAGAGAGCGTGACACCTTCTTCCACCGGTAACTCACCATAACGGGTAAGATTCGAAAATTCGCCACCAAACACTGATTTATAAAAGTTAAAGGCAGCTTCAGTTTCACCTTGGAAATTGAGGTAATGATTAAGTTGCATGGGGATGCCTGTTTTTTTGTTATTTTCCTGCTCTAATTTAGCAGACTTGAGCTTAAATTTTGATAATAAAATATGAAGAAGTGTAAGCATAAAAAATCCCTCAAAAGAGGGGTTTTTTCTCATCTCTCCCTATGGGAGAGATGAGAAGCAGTGCTTCGCAAGGAAATTAAAGCAGTTCAATCGCTACGGCAGTCGCTTCACCACCACCGATACACAGGGCAGCAATCCCTTTTTTGCCACCCGTACGTTTAAGTGCATGAATGAGCGTCAAAATAATACGTGAACCGGTTGAACCTACTGGGTGACCCAATGCGCATGCACCACCATTAATATTCACTTTGGCTGGATCAAGCTTGAAATCATCGATAGGGCACATGGTGACCATGGCAAAGGCTTCGTTGATTTCCCAAAGGTCAACATCTTGAGCATTCCAACCGGTTTTATTGAGCACTTTTTGGATCGCCCCCACAGGAGCAATCGTAAATTCAGATGGATGCTGGGAGTTGGAGGCATACGCCACAATTTTCGCCAGAGGTTTTAAGCCTTTAGTTGCTGCATTGTCACTTGATGTGAGTACAAGCGCAGATGCACCATCTGAAATAGAGCTGGCATTGGCAGCAGTAATCGTACCGTCTTTAGCAAAAGCAGGACGTAATGTTGGAATTTTTGCAATGTTGGCATTGAATGGTTGTTCATCTTTATCTACCACCACATCGCCTTTACGGGTTGAAACAGTCACAGGAACAATTTCATCAGCAAAGTAACCTTCATTGACTGCAGTTTGCGCACGTTCTAATGAGCGAATGGCAAAGTCATCCATTTGCTCACGTGTATAGCCACGGGTATTTGCCATATCTTGGGCAAAAGAACCCATCAGGCGGCCTGTTTCAGCATCTTCCAGACCATCGAGGAACATGTGATCTTTCACATCACCATGGCCCATACGGTAACCTGAACGTGCTTTGGTCAATACATAAGGTGCATTGCTCATTGATTCCATACCGCCAGCAACCACAATTTCAGCAGACCCTGCTTTAATCATATCGGCAGCTTGCATGACAGCTTTCATGCCTGAGCCACAAAGTTTATTGATGGTGACTGCCCCAGTTGAATCAGGCAGACCGGCTTGACGCATTGCTTGACGCGCAGGTCCTTGCTTTAAACCGGCAGGGAGTACACAGCCCATAATGACTTCTTCGACATCCGTTGGTTGTAATCCTGCACGTGCAATGGCTTCTTTAATTGAAGCTGCACCCAGTTCAGGTGCTGTTACATCCGCTAAGCTACCTTGAAAACCGCCCATAGCTGTACGTGCGCCATTTACAATTACGATGTCTGTCATTTTTTTCTCTCCGAAATTTACTTTTTAGTGAATTATTTTCCAAACTTAAGCAGTATATTGAAAAATGAACAGGAATAAAGTCTGTTTGTTCTACACCTTTAGACTGATAAGTTTTTAGCAAGTGAGTGGATTCTCAATACGAGCATGGCCCATCCTGCTCAATAAAATTTTATTGTGAGTTTGTTGATAATTAGAACAATAATAAAAACTGCCATTTGATCCATTGGGAAGCCCATTTTCAGCTTGAAAAGTTAAGCTTGGAGTATTTAAAGTACCTCTCCAATCTAAACTTCCATATTTTAGCTCAGTTGATTCTGTAGAGATAATTTTTTCATCAGCATCAACCTGTCTATTTTTATTGCTATCTAAAAAAACAATAAAACCTGAATTCCAATGCCTTGCTTGGCAACTCAATTTATTTTGGCTAGGACAAAGAACGACATTGGTGTGATGTATGACAGCATGTGATTTTGCTAATTGAATACTTGAAATTAGTTTGTTTGTAATGTTTTTGATTTCTTGTCTTGCCATTGTTTCGTGAAAATAAGGCAAAGCGATGGAAACAATAATCGCTATAATAGCGAGCGTGATAATAAGCTCAATGAGTGTAAAACCATTTTTTTGTTTGGAAATCATTAAATTAACCTTGCAATGTGTTTTTTTAGTTATTTGTGTTATTAATATTTTGTTTTTTAATGGTTTTTTAGAGCTAATATTTATTACTCAACTTTTAAGAAAGCTGTTAAAATAATTTAGCAAGTGACAATAAGCTATTCATAAGAATAAATTGAGTAAAAAATTACCGAATTACAACGGAAATTGTAAGTAATTTTGTCAATAATTTACTTGATTAAAATTATCAAGCACTTGGAAAAAAATAAAGTGTTTGTATGATTCAAAGTGAATGGCTTAAAAATAAAACTGGGGTATTGGAAAGCCTATCTCAGGATAGCCCAAATTTAGGCTTGAGCTTGAACAACAATTGTTATCTCTGGAGGATAATTCCATGAAAATGAGTCGTATTGCATTAGCAATGCTCGTTGCTGCACCTTTGGCTGCTGCTAACGCTGGCGTAACTATTACACCATTAATGCTTGGTTACACATTCCAAGACACTCAACACAACAACGATGGTTCGGATGGCGAACTTACAAATGGTCCTGAATTACAAGACGATTTGTTTGTAGGTGCTGCAGTTGGTGTAGAACTAACTCCATGGTTAGGTTTTGAAGCTGAATATAACCAAGTTAAAGGTGATGTAGACGGTACTGGCGTTGCTGGTTCAGAATACAAACAAACTCAAATCAATGGTAACTTCTATGCTACTTCTGATTTGATCACTAAAAACTATGACAGCAAAATTAAGCCTTATGTATTGTTAGGTGCTGGTCATTACAAATATGACATCGATGATGTTGCTTTCCACAGTGACGAAGAAGGTACTTTAGGTAACGCTGGTCTTGGTGCTTTCTGGCGCTTAAACGATGCTTTATCTCTACGTACTGAAGCTCGTGGTACTTATAACTTTGACGAAAAATTCTGGAACTATACAGCTTTAGCTGGTCTTAACGTAGTTCTTGGCGGTCACTTGAAACCAGCTGCTCCTGTAGTTGAAGTTGCGCCAGTTGAACCTGTAGCTCCGGTTCAACCAGCTCCACAAGAGTTGACCGAAGACCTTAATATGGAACTTCGTGTGTTCTTTGATACAAACAAATCAAACATCAAAGATCAGTACAAACCAGAAATCGCTAAAGTTGCTGAGAAGTTAGTTGAATATCCAAACGCTACTGCTCGCATCGAAGGCCATACAGATAACACTGGTCCACGTGCATTGAACGAACGTTTATCTTTAGCTCGTGCTAACTCTGTTAAATCTTCACTTGTAAATGAATACAATGTAGATCCAGCTCGTTTGTCTACTCAAGGTTTCGCTTGGGATCAACCGATTGCTGACAACAACACTAAAGAAGGCCGTGCTATGAACCGTCGTGTATTCGCGACAATTTCTGGTAGCCGTACAGTTGTTGCTGAACCAACTCAAGCTCAATAATTAATTATTGATCTGATCTAGAAAAAGCAGCCTTAGGGCTGCTTTTTTTATACCCACTACATAAGCATAACTTGTTTAATACACTGTTTCATTTTTATCTTGTTCTAATAAATACCCCTATACAATAAAAAGAAGCTAAACAATGACACAGATGCTAACGACTAAAGATGGCACCTCAATTTATTATAAAGATTGGGGAAAAGGTAATGTAATTGTCTTTTCACATGGATGGCCTTTATCCAGTGATGCTTTTGAAGATCAAATGTTATTTTTAGCTGAACATGGCTATCGGGTCATTGCATTTGATCGGCGTGGACATGGGCGGTCAAGTCAACCCTGGGGTGGACATACTATTGATCAATATGCAGAAGATTTACATCAATTGGTTGAACATTTAAATTTAGATAATTTTGCTTTAGTCGGGCATTCTACAGGGGGAGCAGTAGTTACACGTTACACAGCAAAGTATGGACAGCAGAAGGTTACTAAACTTGCGTTGATTGCTGCTGTGACTCCGTTAATGATTAAGCGAGATGATTATCCAGACGGAGTTGATCTAGAAGTATTTGATGAAATGCGTGCAAATTTATTGGATAACAGAGCTGATTTTTATCTGGATTTTGCAAAGAAATTTTATGGTTACGACAAATTACTCAATAAAAAATCTGAAGGTGTGATGCAAAATTTTTGGCGTATCGCTATGCAAGGTTCGATCAAAGCACATTATGATTGTATTGAGGCTTTTTCAGAAACAGATTTGCGCGAAGATTTAAAACAGATCACGGTACCGACTTTGGTACTTTATGGAACCGCAGATGAAATTGTACCTCCAGAAATTTGTAGTCGACAGGCGGTAAAGCTTTTAAAGCAGGGCGTAGAAGAGCAAATTAAAGGAGCGCCGCATGGTTTGTGTACTACGCATAAGAATGAAGTTAGTTTTGCTTTAAAACAATTTTTTGCAGAAGGTTCAGTATTATAGAAGACAGATTCACCTGGTCAGGGCAACAGTATAAAAAAACAGCCCGAAGGCTGTTTTTTTAAATAAAAGCTTAATCGCGTTCTACATTTACAGGTTGAACATCCATTTCTTTATATGGAATCAGTTTGGTTTTATATTTCCATTTATAACCTAACCAGATCGCAAGAAATAACGGAATACTGATATAGGTTGAAAGTAAACCTAACCAGTCAATTTTTCCACCAATCAATGCTTCATAGTTTTGACCTAGAATAATGATTGAGCAAAGGATAAAAGCAAACCATGGTGCAAAAGGGAAAAATTTGGCTGTATAAGCTAAATTTTCCAGTTTATAGCCTTGTGCTAAATAGCCTTTACGGAAACGGTAATGTGAAATGGCAATACCTAACCAGACAATAAAACCACACATCCCAGACATATTCAGCAGCCAGTTAAACACTTCTTGTTCGCCAATAAATGTCGTTAAAAAGCAGAGTGCAGCAATTGCAGTGGTGGCATAAAGCGCATTCATCGGTACGCCACGAGGGTCGAGTTTAGCAAACCATTTCGGTGCGCGTCCCTGACGTGCCATATCAAATAGCATACGGGTAGAGGAATACATGCCTGAGTTACCCGCAGACAATATTGCAGTCAGAATCACCGCATTCATTAAACCTGCAGCAAAGGCAAAACCTGCTTTTTCATACAACAATGTAAATGGTGAAAGGGTAATGTTTTCACTGGCAGCGGCTTGTAATAGACGTGGATCATCATAGGCAACTAAGGTACCAATGATAAAAATACACAACACATAGAACAGTAAAATACGCCAGAAAATTTGTTTAATGGCAACAGGGATAGTTTTTTTAGGATCTTTGGATTCACCTGCTGCAACACCCACCATCTCAGTTCCCTGGAACGAGAAGCCGGCAATCATCGCGACACCAATCATCGCTTGTAAGCCGCCAACAAAAGGTGCATCGCCTTTGGTCCAGTTGGAGAAAGTGACCATATTCGGTGTCAGCATGATTTTTGCAATCATGGCAATACCAATAATGATAAATACAATAATCGCAATAACTTTGACCAAAGAGAAGAAGAATTCAGTTTCACCAAAGTTTTTGACGGTCAGGGCATTAATACCAAAAATAATGGCAAGGAAAATGGCACTCCAGTAGAAACCTGGAATATCAGGGAACCAGAACTTCATAATAAACTGTACCGCAACCAGTTCAAAAGCAACGGTAATGGCCCAGTTATACCAATAGTTCCAACCTAAGGCGAAACCAAAGCCGCCTTCCACATATTTAGTCCCATAGGTAAAGAAGGCCCCTGAAGTGGGGTTGTGTGTAGCCAGTTCGCCCAAACTCGTCATTAAGAAATAAATCATTAAACCAATAAGAGCATAAGCAAGTAAGGCACCACCGGGACCCGCATTGGCAATGGTTGCACCAGAAGCCAAGAATAATCCTGTACCAATGGAGCCACCAATGGCGATCATATTGAGATGGCGAGCACCAAGCTTACGCTGTAGGTGGGGTTGATCTGTTTCGCTCATCATTGTTCCTTAACACTTTTTTTAGTCTTGGCGAACAGCACTTTAAAGCCTTGTTGATCGGCTTTAGTCGTACACTGACCAAAATTCTGCTCAATTAATAATGGGTAATTCAGAAAGCGGTTTGCCACAATCCATAATTCGCCGCCCGATTTTAAATGACGTCGTGAAGTTTTGCATAAACTTTCACTGGCGTTGTAATTGGTTTGAATACCCTGATGGAAAGGGGGATTACTGACGATGGCATGCAAGAATAGTGGAGCATCTTCAATACCCGTCACTGCGGTAATTTCAAGTTGTTCTGGTGCAAGATTATTTTTTTCAAAGGTCATACGGGTAGATGCCAAAGCAAAAGCATCAACATCCATCGCGAAGATACGATTTTTAGAATTCAGTTTGGCTAAATAAGCACTGATCACACCCGCACCACAGCCAAAGTCAGCAATTTTACCTGAAGTCACTTGCGATAAAAAAGGCAACAATACGGCTGTGCCTAGATCTAAGCGATTTTGACTAAATACACCCGGAAGAGCGCAGATGGTTAAATCACCTTTAGGCGTCGCGACCGTATATTGCTGCGCCCAATCTGCCAAAGTCTTCGCAGTCACTGTAGATTCAATGGTGAGTTGCCACATTTGACAATGACGTGCGCTATCGAGTTTAAGGGCTTTGCCATAAGGTTGCAGTTGTTTGGCTGCGCGTTCGACACCGGCTTTTTTTTCACCGACCAGAAAGATAGAAGAACCTAAACTTAAACGGCTTACGACATTGTGTAAGATATAATTTAATAATTCTTTTGACTTCGGCACAAAAATGATCGCTTGATCAAAATCAGCCTCAGGAAGGTCGACACCAAAATGGACATTGGCTTGTTGTGACTGAAAATATTGAAATTCATTATAATTCCAAGTCCACAAACTAGGGGTGATGTCTTTCTCTAAATTGGAAAGTAAGTCATCTGTTGGTGCATTAACCAACAATATACGTCCTGAAAGATATTCATGCTGTCGAATGACAACTTCACTTCTTGGATCCATTTTTTTATCTCGCCATTGAAAAACTCTGCCCAGACAATGCTGGGCAGAGTTGATGCTGAAATGAAATTATTTCTTCGACTCAGGAAGAATAATATTTAATAACAATGCTGCAATACCCCCTGTAGCTACACCTGAACTGAAGATGTTACGGAATAATTCAGGCAGGTGTTCAAGAATTTGTGGCACTTGTGCAACCCCCAAACCGAGGGCAAGTGAGATTGCAATAATCAATAACGCACGACGGTCAAGTTGCACACCTGAAAGGATATTGATCCCAGAAGCTGCAACAGCACCAAACATTACCATAACCGCACCACCCAACACGGCTTGAGGAACCGCTTGAATGACACCCGCAACCGCAGGAAGCAATCCAAGAATCACCAATAAAGCTGCAATCCAGATACCGACATAACGGCTGGCAACACCAGTCAGTTGAATCACACCGTTATTTTGTGCAAAGACAGAACTTGGGAAAGTATTAAAAATACCGGCTAAGAAAGAGTTTGCACCATTTACAAGCACGCCACCTTTAATACGTTCCATCCATTTCGGACCATCTACCGGTTGGTTTGAAATTTTAGAAGTTGCGGTGATGTCACCAATCGCTTCTAGCGACGTTACCAGATAAATAAATGCCATTGGAATAAACAAGCTCCAAGAGAAACTTAAACCAAAGTGCATCGGGGTCGGAATTTGAACAATTGGTGCATCTTTTAAGCCGGAAAAATCAAGATGTCCCATGAAGCCTGCAAGGGTATAGCCAATAATTAAAGCAATTAGAATCGCCGAGCTTTTTACCCAGGTAATACGGATACGATTCAAAATAATAATGACCGCCAGTACGGTACATGACATGATCAGGTTATCAGCGTTAGCGAACGTTTTATCGCCCATTGCCTGATAACCGCCCCCCATACTAATTAGACCTTCTTTAATCAAGGTCAAACCAATCAGCAGGACAACAATACCTGTAACAAGCGGAGTAATGAGCTTTTTCACCCACGGTAAGATGCGTGAAACACCCATTTCAATAAATGAGCCTGCAATCACCACACCAAAAATAGAGGCCATGACGGCTTCAACAGGGGTACCCGCAGCGACCATTGCCGAGCCAATCCCTATAATTGGGCCAATAAAGTTGAAGCTGGTACCTTGAACAATCAGCAAACCTGCCCCAAAAGGACCGACCTTCTTACATTGTAAAAAGGTAGCAATGCCCGAGATCACCAATGACATTGAAAGAATCATATTGGTGTCTTCTTTTGAAACACCGAGGGCTAAACAAATCAGCAAACCGGGCGTGACAATCGGGACAATAATTGCAAGTAAATGTTGCAGTGCAGCCAAAAACGCGATGACGGGTTGAGGACGATCATTCAATCCATAGACCAAATCAAGGCGCTCTTTTTGTTCGGGAGGGGTATTTAAATCAGACATGTAAGAAGGTACAGCAGCAATTTGCCGTTATTCTAATCGAGTTACAGGACATTACAAATGAAAAAAAGCCTGATTTGTCAAAAAAACTTGTAACTGTCACTGAACTGTCACTACTAAAACTTTGTATTTTTCTGTATAATTTGCCCTCAAATTAAATATGCATCGAATATACATGTCAGATATTAAAACTCTCCGTAACATCGCCATTATTGCGCACGTCGATCATGGTAAAACCACTCTTGTAGACAAACTTTTGCAACAATCAGGTGCTCTCGGTGATCGCGCGGGTGAGATCGAGCGTGTCATGGATTCTGGCGCTATTGAAAGTGAACGTGGTATTACCATTCTTGCAAAAAACACTGCAATTAAATGGCTAGATGCGCGTACAAACACTGAATATCGCATTAACATCGTGGACACCCCGGGACACGCAGACTTCGGTGGTGAAGTTGAACGTGTAATGTCAATGGTTGACTGTGTATTGCTTCTTGTTGACTCTCAAGAAGGTCCAATGCCACAAACGCGTTTTGTGACATCAAAAGCCTTTGCAAGCGGTCTAAAGCCAATCGTAATCATTAACAAAGTAGACAAGCCAAGCGCGCGTCCAGACTGGGTAATTGACCAAGTATTTGACTTGTTCGACAACCTGGGTGCTACTGATGAACAGTTAGACTTCCCAATTGTTTATGCTTCAGGCTTACGTGGTGTTGCAGGTCCTTCTCCAGAAGAACTTGCTGAAGATATGACACCTTTGTTCCAAACAATCGTAGATATCGTTGAACCACCAAAAGTTGACGTTGATGGTCCATTCCAAATGCAAGTGTCTTCACTTGACTATAACAGCTTCGTAGGTGTTATCGGTGTGGGTCGTATTCAACGTGGTTCAGTAAAATTAAATACCCAAGTTACTGTAATCGATAAAGAAGGTAAGACTCGTAACGGTCGTATCTTAAAAATTATGGGTTACCATGGTTTAGACCGTGTAGATATTGAAGAAGCAAATGCTGGTGACATCGTTTGTGTAACTGGTATTGATGCACTTAACATTTCTGACACAATTTGTGATCCTAAAAATGTTGAAGCTTTACCGCCATTGTCTGTAGACGAACCTACAGTAACCATGACATTCCAAGTAAACAACTCACCGTTTGCTGGTAAAGAAGGTAAATTCGTTACTTCACGTAACATCCGTGAACGTCTAGACCGTGAATTGATTCACAACGTTGCATTACGTGTTGAAGATACTGATTCTCCAGACCGTTTCAAAGTGTCTGGCCGTGGTGAACTTCACCTTTCAGTTCTGATTGAAAACATGCGTCGCGAAGGCTTCGAAATGGGCGTATCACGTCCACAAGTAATCTTGAAAGAAGTTGACGGTGTAAAACAAGAACCGTACGAAAACGTGACTTTCGACGTTGAAGAACAGCACCAAGGTTCTGTAATGGAACAAATGGGTCACCGTAAAGGCGAAATGACCAATATGGAAGTTGACGGTAAAGGCCGTATCCGTATTGAAGCGACTGTTCCTTCACGTGGCTTGATTGGTTTCCGTTCTGAATTCCTGACCATGACTTCTGGTACAGGGATCATGACGTCAAGCTTCTCGCATTACGGTCCAATGAAACAAGGTACTGTTGCGAAACGTCAAAACGGTGTATTAATTTCTATGGTTCAAGGTACTTGCCTTGGCTATGCACTGTTCACTCTTCAAGACCGTGGTCGTCTATTCGCTAAACCACAGTTAGAAGTTTACGAAGGTATGATCATAGGTATTAACTCACGTTCTGACGACATGGCTGTTAACCCGACTAAAGCGAAACAGTTAACTAACGTACGTGCATCTGGTACAGATGAAGCGTTAACATTAGTACCTGCAATTGAATACACACTTGAACAAGCGCTTGAATTCATTGAAGATGATGAATTGGTTGAAGTAACACCTAAATCAATCCGTATCCGTAAACGTTGGTTGACTGAAAACGAACGTAAACGTAACCGTGGTAAATAAGATTCAAAATAATTTTGTTCACTAAGAGCAATGTTATGAAAAAATGCTATCAAGGAATTGATAGCATTTTTTTTGTTTATAATTAGCAATTCAATATATTCAACTTAAATAATTCCGAGTAAGTTAGAAGGAATTATGAACTGTTATAGATGCATTACCGCATCATACAGTTCTCAAAATATATTAATAAAGAATAGCTTTAAAGATAAACGGGAGAAAGATATGAGTATTGTTCAAGAGTTTAAAGAATTTGCCATTAAAGGCAATATGATGGATTTAGCGATTGGGATCATTATTGGTGGTGCTTTCGGTAAAATCATTGATTCATTGGTTAATGACATTATTATGCCTTTAATCACTGTGATTACTGGTGGTGGTGTAGATTTCACTCAGAAATTTTTCATATTAGGGAAGAACCCCGATAATTTACAATCTTTAGATGCCTTAACTAAGGCGGGTGTAAACGTACTGACTTATGGTAACTTTTTAACCGTACTCTTAAACTTCCTTATTCTGGCTTGGGTGGTATTCATGTTGGTGAAACTCATGAACCGTTTACGTAAACAGGAAGGACCGGTAGAGGAAACCGCAACAACTCCAGCCGATATCGAATTGCTTCGCGAAATTCGCGATGAATTAAAAAAACGTCCGCAGGTATAATTTTATTCATAAAAAAACGGCATCTTGAGGTGCCGTTTTTTTATTTGTGATTTACCTTTCCCTTACGAAGTAGTACTTCTTATCTCTTAAAAGGAGAGGGGATTTAAAATCTGAAGCTTAATCCATCCGAAACTTAATTTCTAACAAATGCCAACCGAACTGACTTTTAATGGGGCCATGTAATTCACGTTCAGCCAGCGTAAATACGGCTTTATCAATCGGACCAACCAACTG
Source organism: Acinetobacter sp. TSRC1-2 (assembly GCF_049895885.1). NCBI lineage: Bacteria > Pseudomonadati > Pseudomonadota > Gammaproteobacteria > Moraxellales > Moraxellaceae > Acinetobacter > Acinetobacter sp. TSRC1-2. The sequence continues at coordinate 38,779 of NZ_JAFCTF010000016.1, read as the reverse complement.
ACCTTTTTTAATCTCTCCAAGTTCACCACCTTTTTTACCTGATGGGCATGTTGAATGCTGTTTGGCAATTTTGGCAAAATCTGCACCGGCTTTAATTTTCTTTTTGAGTTGTTCAGCCAACTCTTTATCTTTGACTAAAATATGACGGACGATGGCAGATTTCATGCTTTATTCCCTTTAGATGGAGTCTTGGTCGCTATTTTAACTTTTTTTAAAGGCTGACATTGCGGACAAAATACACTGGCACGTTGTCCAAGCTTCAAATTTTCCAATGTCGTTTCACAGTTGACACACATTTCACCAGCACGACCGTAGGCCAACAGAGTTTGCTGGAAATAGCCGTTTTCACCCATCGCATTACTATAGTCTCGTAGGGTAGAACCGCCTAAATCAATCGCCTGTTTTAAAATTCGTTTAATTTCAATGACCAATTTTTCAATTTGAAGACGGGTTAAACTTGATGCAGGCTGGGCAGGGTGAATACCGAGATTAAACAGACTCTCAGTTGCGTAAATATTGCCTACACCGACCACAATATGATTGTCCATAATCGCCACTTTGGCACCGACATTTTTCTTTTTAAATTTATCGAACAGATAATCAGTATTAAATGCCTCACTTAAAGGTTCAGGTCCTAAAGTATCAATCAGTTTGCTTTGTGAGTGGGGATCTAACCACAAAATACAGCCAAAACGACGCGGGTCGTGATAACGCAGTTCTACATCTTCAAACTGAATAATCAAATGATCATGCTTGCGTAATTCTGTATGGGCATCGCAAAGACGAAAGCTACCCGACATGCCTAAATGCCAGAGCATAGTATTGTGTTCAAACTCTGCCAAAATATATTTAGAACGTCGGGTCAGCTTAAGCAGTTTTTGTCCTTTCAATTTCTGAATATCTTCAGGGATAAGCCAGCGTAAACTAGACTGATGCACTTCAACTTTTAAGACTTTTTGGTCAATTAAAGGTAATAAACTGGTTTTGGTGGTTTCGACTTCAGGTAATTCAGGCATGTTGGATTTTAGTGTGAGTAGATAAAGCTAATATCGGGTTGCAAGTCGCTGAATGCAAGTTTTTATTTTAAATTGCAGCAAGTGAGATTTCTCATTTAAATTATAAATATCTATCTTTTAAATTGATTAAAAATATACCCATTAGTCTAATTTTAACTGCCATTTTTAACATGAGTAATTATTTTTTAAATTTTGTTTTTTACTTAATTTATTGAAAAATATTGGTATATTTAATTTTAATCAAACTAATTGTTATTTATTTTAATTTATATATAACTTTTTGTTTTTTCTATGATAGAAAAATTGATGAGATTAATGTTTAGAAATTATGTAATTCTCACACAATATATACAATTTATTTGAATTGTAGCCTCTAAATGTTGCTGTGGTTTTCCTTATGAAAAAATTTAGTCTCGCTCTATTGCCAACTTTGATTTTGGTTGTCATGACACAAACTCACGCTGAAAATATTTTTGATTCCAATGGTCAATACTTATTGGGTGACTGGAACGGGAAACGTACTGAACTTGCTGCTTAAGGGGTGAAATTTGATGCCAATATTGCGGCTGATGTTGCCTATTTAGCCGATGGTGGTCGTGATGCGGGAAATGATCCGACTGTAGCGAGCCAGTTTTGGTTAGGTTCAACTTTTGATATGGAAAAACTTGCAGGCTGGGAAGGCGTAACCATTCGTGCTGCGGTGAGTGCACGTCAAGGACAAAGTACAACAGTTGATGATTTACAAGGTGAGGTGCCACAACTTGCCAATGTTTAAGCAAACTTTGGTCGTGGTAATCAAAAAACACGTTTAAGTGAATTGTCGATTGAAAAGAATTTTAAAGCGCAAGGGGTGAGTGTCAAACTCGGTCGTTTAGGTCTAGGGATGGACTTTAACGTGATGGCGTGTGATTTCCGAAGTACGGCATTTTGTGCGGCACAAATGGGGAAATGGCAAGGTAACATCTGGATGAACACGCCTGTTTCACAATGGGGTGGTCGTTTGAAATATCAGGTAACGCCTGAAGTATTTACCCAAGTGGGTGTGTATGAATACAACCCTGAAAATGCCTTGGAACGTCATGGCTGGAACTTGGATACTGATCATGCCGATGGTGTAACCATTCCCGTTGAAGTGGTCTGGCAACCTAAATCATGGGAAAACGGTTTGCCGGGGAGCTACCGAGTAGGTGCGATATATAACACGGCGGATGAAGCTAAGAATCAATATGATGTCGCATATGCAAAAGGTACAGTGGGTGAAGATCGCACTTATGCTGGCTGGTTGGCTGTAGAACAGCAATTGACCTCAACCGGTTCTGGCAAACAGGGCCTGCATAGCTTTGCCAACTTTACCTAGCATGACCGTACCACCAATGAAGTCGATAATTTACAACAAATCGGTGTGAAATATATTGGTTTACTGGATTCTCAACCAAATGACATTCTAGGTCTGGGTGTAAACCGTGTGCATGTGAATGACCGTGTCAATAATGCCGCATTTAATGCCAGTGCCGAATACAATGTTGAATTGAACTACAGCTATTACCCAACCCAGTGGTTAATGCTTCGTCCGAATATTCAATATGTTATTAACCCAGGCGCTACAAATAACGTGGACGATGCCTTGGTACTTGGTTTAAGCTCTAAAGTAGTTATTTTAATATGACATAGAGAACAGGCCATGCAAGGTAAATATCACGTGATGCCGATCAATATGACTTTACTTTGCCTGACGGCATGTATCTGCCAAAATCTATATGCTGAAACAGGTTCTACGGAACCTGTTTTGTTGCCGACCTTAAAATTTGAAGCGACACGCACAGATACAGACTGGTTGCAAACACCGGCTTCGGTGTATCGAATCGATCAGAATAACAATGAAAATAATCTAGGGGTCAATTTATCTGAAACCTTAAAAGGTGTGCCTGGCTTACAACTGAATAACCGTGAGAATTATGCACAGGATTTACAAATCTCGATGCGTGGCTTCGGTGCACGTTCTACTTTTGGAGTACGGGGCATACGTTTATATGTTGACGGCATTCCGGCAACCATGCCTGATGGTCAGGGGCAAACCTCGAATATTGACTTAGGAAGTCTGGATCATATTGAAGTCTTGGGTGGACCATTTTCATCACTGTATGGCAATTCTTCTGGCGGGACGATTTTAACCACCACTAAAGAAGGTGAGGGCCGTGACTCTATCCAGTTGGGCTACTCGGGGGGGAGTCATAACAAAGGTCGTGCGGATATTGTCTTGCAAGGGGGTGCAGACAAAGCCAATGAACCCAGTTATGTCGTAAGCTCTTCTTATTTTGATACCGATGGCTATCGTGAGCATAGCGCTGCCAAAAAAGTGTTAAGCAATGCCAAACTGACATGGGATTTAGATGACGGTTCAAAAGTGAACTGGATTGTGAATCATGTCGATATCAATGCTGATGATCCTCAGGGTTTGACTCGAGCGCAATGGAAAGAAAACCCAAAACAACAAGTCCCATTCTTAAAACAGTTTGATGTACGTAAAGAAATTAATCAGACTCAAACTGGTCTGACTTGGTCGAAACCGATTAATGATCGGCATGAAATAAATGCGATGGCTTATTACGGTCAACGTGAGGTCGTGCAATATCAATCTATCCCCAGTTCAACACAAGTAAACCCACGTCATGCAGGCGGTGTCATTGATTTTAGCCGTTATTATTACGGTACAGATTTACGTTGGACAGGTAAGGATTTACTGCCAAATACCCGTTTAACCGCAGGACTGGCCTTTGACTATCTGGATGAAGACCGTCAAGGTTATGAAAACTTTGTATTGGTAAATAATCAGCCACAATATGGCATCAAGGGGAATTTACGCCGTGATGAGAAAAATACTCTTTGGAATTTAGATCCATATGTCCAAGCATCTTGGGATTTTTTACCCAATTGGACTTTAGATACTGGTCTGCGTTATAGCAATGTGCATTATGAATCTAAAGATCATTATATTGTCACAGATAATGGTGATGACAGTGGGAAAACGGATTATCAAAAACTTTTACCTTCTGCCGCATTAACCTGGAACATTACTCCACAATTTTCGACTTACATGAGTTATGCCAAAGGTTTTGAAACACCGACTTTTACTGAAATGGCTTATCCAACGGTTGCAACATCGGGAATTAACTTTGACTTAAACCCTGCGACCAGCGATAACTATGAATTGGGTTTGAAATCTCAAAATCGTTTTGGTAATTTCACGGCAGCCGTGTTCCAAAGTGAAACCCAAAATGACATCGTGTCAGGTGAATCGAACAATGGACGGAATACTTTCCGCAATGCCGATAAAACGCTAAGACAAGGTGCGGAACTCTCATGGAATAAAAAGCTATGGCGTGATCTGACTGCTCAGGCCAGTTATAGCTTTATCGATGCTACGTTCGATGCCGATATCCTAAATACTGACCCTGCAAAGGTAGTAGCGAAAGGGAATTACATTCCAGGTGTAGCTAAAAATCAGGCTTTTGCATCTTTGGGCTGGCAGCCGGAAACTGGCTTTAACGCTGGGCTAGATGTTCGCTATATTGACAAATTATATGTCGATGATCTCAATTTTGATGCTGCACCAAGCTATAGCCTAACCAGTGCTAATGTGGGTTATATCTGGAAAAGTGCAGACTGGAAAGTGCGTACTTTCGCCCGGGTCGATAATTTATTTGATGAAGAGTATGTAGGCTCAGTCATTGTCAATGATGGCAATGGTCGTTTCTTTGAACCTGCAGATGGTGCGAACTGGAGCGCAGGTTTAAGTGTTACTAAAGCATTTTAAGGAGAGAAAGTGTGGCTTTATTATTTGAAAATATTCAGTTTGGAACATTAAAACTTAACAATAAAATCGTGATTGCACCCATGTGTCAGTATTCAGCAACTGAACAAGGGGAAGTGACGTATTGGCACGAACAGCAATGGGCGAACTATGCCTTGTCGGGTGCAGGTTTATGCATTATTGAAGCCACTGCGGTTCAGCCTGAAGGACGGATCAGTTATGCAGATTTAGGGCTTTGGAATGATTTGCAACGTGCTCAAATAAAAGCGCTGTTGGCTAAAGTAAAATCTTTATCTCCTATGCCTTTTGGTATTCAATTGGCGCATGCAGGCCGTAAAGCATCTACTGATAAACCCTGGGCTGGAAAAGACCAATTTAAGCCGGAACAAGCACATGGCTGGCAAACTGTTTCTGCCAGTGATTTGCCATTTAACCCAACTGATTACCCACCGCATGCGCTGAGTAAAGATGAAATCCAGAAAGTGATTCAGGACTTTGCTGATGCAGCCGTACGCGCCGTGGATGCAGGTTTTGATATAATTGAGATACATGCAGCGCATGGTTATTTGCTGCACCAGTTTATGTCACCACTCTCCAATACCCGGGATGACGAATATGGTGGCAGTTTTGAAAACCGGATTCGCTTGACGCTTGAAGTACTGCAAGCCATAAAAAATGCAGTACTTGCAGATTATCCAGTCGGGGTACGTATTTCAGCGACCGACTGGATCGATGGACAAGACAGTTGGAATATTGAGTCTTCGGTCGGTTTATCCAAAGCTTTAGAGCAGTTGGGGGCAGTTTATATTCACGTATCCAGTGGTGGACTGCATGCAAAGCAGGAAATTCAAATTGGTGCCAATTATCAGGTGCCTTTTGCTGAAGCAGTAAAGAAAGTGGTTCATATTCCGGTCATTGCAGTAGGGCTGATTACTGAAGCGCAGCAAGCTGAATATATTTTACAAACAGGACAAGCGGATGCCATTGGTCTTGCACGTGCCATGCTTTACGATCCTCGTTGGCCTTGGCATGCTGCTGCGACATTGGATGCACATATTGAAATTTCACCGCAATATTTGCGCTGTCAGCCGCATGGTTTGAAATCACTGTTTAAACCTTTTCAGAACTAAAATTGAATGGTTTAAATTGCAGTGATTGAGTTGAATTAAGTTGATCTAACGACAAGGAGCAGTTGTGGTTTTAAGTGTGATTTTACCGATTTGCCTGCTGCTTCTATTGGGATTTATCTGCGTAAAATTCGAATTTATTTTAGCCGAGCATATCAAAGGTCTAAGCCAGTTTGTTTTTAAAATATCCTTGCCGGCATTTTTATTGCAAGCCTTAGCCAGTAAGCGTTTCAATGAAATTTGGCATCCCAGTTATTTCCTCGCTTATGGCGGGGGATCACTGATTGTTTTTGCATTTGCATTTGTGTTGTACCGTCAATATTTTCAATGTCGTTTGACCGAATCTGGCGTATTGTCTATGGGCGCATCCATGTCCAATACCGGGTTTATTGGTACCGCCATACTCATGATGTTGATTGGACAGCATGCAGCAATTTATCTTTCCTTGACCCTGATTATTGAAAATCTACTGATTATGACTTTGACCCTGATTATTGCCGAAGCAGGTATTCATCAACATCGGGCGAAATCTCAGTTGCTCAAGCAGACCTTATATAATGTCATTAAAAATCCGGTCATTCTGTCGATCGTGTTTGGCATGTTGTGTGTGCTTTTAAATATTCATCTTCCCTCATATGTGGTTCAGGCTTTGGAAATGTTAGGCAAAACGGCATCTCCGATTGCTTTATTTGTCATTGGCGGCAGCCTGGTGGGAATGAGTTTAAAAGCTGTAGATTTACAAAGCATGACTTTGGTGCTAATTAAAATTGTACTGATGCCACTAACTATCTTTGTCTTATTGAGTATTTTGCCGAATGTCAGTCAGGAAATGCTGTATGCCGGCACATTGCTTGCTGCGTTACCCATGCCGATTGCGTTCGGTATTCTGGGGCAGAACTATGGACTGGGTGATAAAGCACTCAGCGCTTTAATGTTAAGTACAATATTGGGTTTTATGCTGCTGAGTGGTCTAATTGCAATTTGGTGGTAAGTGATGATGACGGCAATAAAAAAGCCCCTAACTTAGGGGCTTTTTTATGGGGAAAACTTAGCTTTTCTTTTCAGCCTTTGCAGGAGTTTTTGCTTGTTCAGCCATCATTTTGTCCACTACTGCCAAAGATTCTTTGGCTTGCGGTATATTTTCTTTTGCTAGCGCAGAGAAAATCTTTTTCGCTTCAGGCAGATTTTGCGGAACGATTTTGCCATTTGCAAACATATTACCCACGGCCATCAAGGCGGGAATATAGCCTTTTTGCGCCAAGTCTTGAATACTTTTTAAACCTTGTTTAATGGGTGCTTCATTTTTAGTTTTAAAACCCAAACTAATGTCGTATAACGCTTTGGCATGAATCGCTTGATAGTTATCTTTTTTAATTAAAGGATCTAATTTTTGCAATGCCAATTTTTCTGAAGCCGGTGTACCTTCAGCAAAAAGTAAAACTGCTAAATCGACAGTCGCATCAGCAAAACCTTGGGCAGATGCTTTTTCTAAATACTGTTTGGCTTTTTTAGTATCTTGTTTAAGACCTAAAGTTCCCCCCATGTAATTTTTACCCAATACATAGTTGGCAACAGGGTAGCCTTTGCTTGCAGACTCTTCATAAAGCTTAATGGCTTTTTTCTCATCTTTGGCTGTACCTTGACCGGTTTGAGTCAGATAGCCTAAGTTATAAATTGCTTGAGCGTTACCTGCTTTAGCCAATTTTTCCAGTTCTTGGTAAGCATCCTTCATATTATTGGCTTTGACCAATGTTTCAATTTTAGCAAATGCAGGATCAACAGAGTTTGTTGCCATTTCTGCCATTGCAAGATGTGAAGACAGGGCGATGATGCTGGCAAGTATAATTTTTTTCATAATTTTATAACCTTTTTATAAACAATCACATAATTCCATTTATGTGTTTAAGAATGTATGGGGAAGACTCAATACAACATCATAAGTTTAATTATGTGAATGTAAATATATGATTTGTGTATTGCAATAAAATTTTGTTGATATTTGCATAATAAGTGCTTAAATAAATAATGAATAGCTTAAATCCGCCTTAAGCGCTTTTTGTTTTAACGTGAATTGTTTTTATGTCATTAAAATTTTACTTAAAGCGAAATTTCATGACATAAAAAGGCGTCAAGAAATCAACATCACTTTGCTTTTTAGTCAATGTTTGTTTAAATCGCGGCTGAATAAAATTGTGAGTATATAAATGTTCATCAAAGCTATTAAACGGGCATATGATCAGATTAATCTGGATGAAAGCATTCTGGATGAAGACAAATTTGATGCATTGTTAATAAGACTGGGCAAAAACTTTTTGGTGAGCAAAGAAGACCGTGTTTATATCTTTGAACATGAGGGAAAAACGGCACGTATTGATGCAAAACATGCTCGTGCATTCCATTTTAAAGAGTATGTCATTAAAGACATGAACAAACTTTTTCACGATTTTAATTTATGATTTTAAAAAGCCTCCGATTCGGGAGGCTTTTTTAATGGGGTTAGTAAACTTGGATATTATTGCGGACGCGCCACATCGCCTTTTAAAGCTTCTGGTAAATCTAAAACGGCTAAGCCTAGTTCTTCAAGTGCCGCAGGTTTAGCGACCACTAAAGCTTTATAACCGCCATCAATAGCAATGCTATTCACCACTTCGACATCATTATTTAACTTTGTTGCCAAAGCGGGGGATACACCCGTGCCTTGAACCAAGTGTAACCAGCTTTTCGGTTTGGCTTTAAACCACAGGCGCGCAATGATTTCCTGACCAATATAACAGCCCTTGTCGTAATGCACGCCTTCACGTTGGTGTAAACGCAGCTCTTGCGGTTGGAATTCATGCGCTGTTGCTGCTTCAATCCAAGCTTGACCGGCTTCAATGGCTTGAAGTTGCCATACTGCAATATCAGTTTCAGTCGCAGAAAAATTAGTGCTATCGCCATCTAGAGTAGGGAACACTTGACCGACTCGTTCCAGTTTCATTTTGGAAAATGCACCAAACTTTTTAATATGCTTGGCAAACTCTTCGGCTTGATCGGCAGTCACAACAATTTCAAAACTTTCCGGATTAATTTTTTTGAGCCATAAACCAAACTGAATGCGACCTTTTAAACTGCAGATAGCGGTATAACGGGTGCAGTTTTCTGCTAAGGCTTCGGTATTTAAAGTCACTTGACCTTGAAGGAATTTTTGTGCATCCACACCGTTTAGCGTGTATAAGGAGAAAGCTAGATTGCTCATTTATTACCCACCAATACTGGATCTAATACTAAAGAATTAGCTGTATTTTCCGCTATTTTGCAAAAAAAAGCACATTTAGGGCAAATATTCTAAATTTTATGCAACTAAATATTTCTAAACCATCAATTTTATACTTAAGTTTTTGAAATATATATGATTTGGGAAATGGCTTTTTCACAGCGTACAATGCTAATGAACGATTGTGACTAGTCAACAACAATTACGCAGTAAAAAAAATGATTCAAGAGGCAGGTAAGCTATGAACAACAACTACCGTAAACCACTGCAAGGCACCCAGCTCGAATATTTTGACGTGCGCCAAGCCGTAGAAGATATCCAGCCAGGCGCATATGCCAAACTTCCTTATACCTCTAAAGTACTTGCAGAACAGTTGGTACGCCGTTGTGACCCAACCATTTTAGAGCAGTCATTAAAAGAACTTATTCAACGCAAACAAGATCAGGATTTTCCCTGGTATCCGGCACGTGTAGTCTGTCATGACATCTTGGGTCAGACCGCACTGGTCGACTTGGCGGGCTTACGTGATGCGATTGCCGACCAGGGGGGCGACCCATCTAAAGTCAATCCGGTGGTGCCAACCCAGCTCATCGTCGATCACTCATTGGCAGTAGAATATGGAGGTTCCGATCCTGATGCATTTGATAAAAACCGTGCCATTGAAGACCGCCGTAATGAAGACCGGTTCCACTTCATTGAATGGACCAAAACAGCCTTTGAAAATGTCGACGTGATTCCTGCGGGCAACGGCATCATGCACCAGATCAACCTGGAGAAAATGTCTCCGGTGATTCAAAACCGTGATGGCGTGGCATATCCAGACACTTGTGTAGGGACTGACTCGCATACGCCACATACCGATGCTTTAGGCGTAATTTCAATTGGCGTAGGTGGCTTGGAAGCTGAAAATGTGATGCTGGGCCGTGCATCGTGGATGCGTCTTCCAGATATTATTGGTGTCGAGCTTGTGGGGCAGCGTCAAGCAGGTATCACAGCAACCGATATCGTGCTGGCCTTAACTGAATTTTTGCGTAAAGAGCGTGTGGTTGGGGCTTATCTGGAATTCTTTGGTGAAGGTGCAGACAGCATGTCGGTCGGTGATCGTGCCACGATTTCCAATATGACCCCTGAATATGGCGCAACGGCTGCCATGTTCTACATTGACCAGAACACCATCGATTATTTGACCTTAACCGGTCGTGAAGCCGAGCAAGTGAAACTGGTTGAAGCCTATGCCAAAGAAATTGGTCTTTGGTCATCCGAGATGAAACAGGCGGAATATCCACGTGTGTTACGTTTCGACTTGTCGACTGTAACCCGTAATATCGCAGGCCCATCAAATCCACATGCGCGTGTATCTACCAGTGATCTTAAAGAAAGAGGCATTGCCGGTGTGGTTGAACAGCGTACCGATGGTTTAATGCCAGATGGCGCGATTATTATTGCTGCAATCACGTCTTGTACCAATACATCAAACCCGCGTAACACCGTGGCAGCAGGTTTGCTTGCACGTAAGGCAAACGAACTGGGTTTAACCCGTAAACCTTGGGTGAAATCATCTTTTGCACCGGGTTCTAAAACGGCAGCACTTTACCTTGAAGAAGCGGGTGTATTGCACGATTTAGAAAAACTCGGCTTTGGTATTGTGGCCTATGCCTGCACCACCTGTAACGGCATGTCTGGTGCGTTAGACCCTAAAATTCAGCAAGAAATTATTGACCGTGACCTATATGCAACTGCGGTGTTATCGGGTAACCGTAACTTTGATGGTCGTATCCATCCTTATGCAAAACAGGCATTCTTGGCATCTCCGCCTTTAGTGGTTGCTTATGCAATTGCCGGTACGATTCGTTTTGACATCGAAAAAGATTCACTGGGCAACGATAAAGACGGTAATCCAATTTACTTAAAAGACATCTGGCCATCAGATGCTGAAATTGATGCTTTGGTGCAAAAGTCAGTGAAGCCTGAACAGTTCCGTCAAGTGTATATTCCGATGTTTGATTTGGGCGAGCGAGAAAAATCGGTAAGTCCGCTGTATGACTGGCGTCCGCAAAGTACCTATATCCGCCGTCCGCCATATTGGGAAGGGGCTTTGGCTGCACCGCGTACACTTACAAATATGCGTCCGCTGGCGATTCTGGGCGATAACATTACCACTGACCACTTGTCTCCATCGAATGCGATTGTATTAGACAGTGCTTCAGGCGAATACCTGAAAAAAATGGGTGTGCCTGAAGAAGATTTTAACTCTTATGCCACTCATCGTGGTGATCACCTGACTACGCAACGTGCGACACTGGCGAATCCGAAGTTGTATAACGAAATGGTGGTTCGTTCGGACGGCACCATTAAGCAAGGTTCGAAAGCGCGTGTAGAGCCAGAAGGCGAAGTGATGCGTATGTGGGAAGCGATTGAAACCTACATGAACCGTAAACAGCCTTTGATTGTAATTGCAGGCAAGGATTATGGTCAGGGTTCTAGCCGTGACTGGGCAGCGAAAGGTGTGCGTCTTGCCGGTGTGGAAGCGATTGTTGCTGAAGGTTTTGAGCGTATTCACCGTACCAATCTGGTCGGTATGGGCGTATTGCCGCTTGAGTTTAAACCGGGTACAGACCGTAAAACCTTGAAGCTGGATGGTACTGAGCTGTATAGCGTGATTGGTAATATCGCACCGCGTTCAACCTTAACTTTAGTGATTGAACGTGCCACAGAAGATGGCAAGAGTCAGATTACTGAAGTGCCTGTAACCTGTCGTTTGGATACCGAAGAAGAAGTACATGTGTATGAAGCGGGTGGTGTGTTGCAGCGCTTTGCACAGGACTTTTTAGAAGGGCAAGTGGCTTAAAATTTGTTCTAAAAGTATTTGATATTGTTTAAAAAACACCCTATATTTTAGGGTGTTTTTTATTCATTTTTGAATTGGGGGATTCATGCCTGAAAGATTAGAGTTAACGAAGAATGTACAGTTTTATAAGACTAATAATGATCTAGACGACGATATTATTTCCAATATTTTAAATGAAGCTAGCTCTAATCAAGAGATCAATTCAGAAGCTATAATTGATGTATATCGTGATGTTAAAGTAACGGTTGAGAATATTGAATATCAGATCACAATAAAAGTTTTTCCAACAGTTAAGCGAGTTTTTTTTCTCAATGATGATTCTATTGAAGATAGGATTTATGCTTTTATTGTATTGATTGAATTAAATGATTATTTAGTCGTATTAAGTAAGAGTTGTTCTAATTTTTCGCAAATACTAAAAGATAAATTTGAGTTAATTCAAACTCAAGATTTAAGTAAATTATTAGGAAAGAATGTTGAATTTCAAAAAATGTCATTAAGGAATATGACAGTATCTGATAAAGCAGTACGTAATCGTTCTTTTGAAGCATCAAATCTTAAGGGAACATTGCCAACTCATGCTGTTGGTCGTTCAATTCCCTCACATATTAAAGTAAGAGATGGAGGAAATATTAAATCAATTTCCAGCACAGGAAGACTGGTCGAGTCTTCAGTTAGGGAATCAGTTGATGATATTGTTGATTGGGCCAATTATCAAATTCAATTATTAGAAACATCCACTCAAAATGATTTTTTAAGTTTGTTTGCGAAAAAAGTGCAATTAAAGGAGGTTATTTTAAACTCAAGACCATCTTCGTTACTTATTGATATAGGACAAATTAGTGATGGGGTTTTAAGTGGAAATTTGAAACTTAAATATGAGTTAGAGAGAGTAGAGTTCATTGGTATTAAGAAAAAGAAATCCAAGAAATTAATAAATATTTCAGATAGGTTTCAATCTAATTTACTCAGATATTTGGAAGAAGTATTTGAAATTAACTCTGATTTAAGAATTGTTGGTTTTGAGAATAGTTCAAAAATAAGAGTGAATAAAAGTACAATTTCATTATTTACTCAAAGTTTATTAAGAAAAGTAAAAATTGAGGAAAATAATAAATTAGAAAATTTGATGACCTATATTAATCGTAAAGGCTTGTTTAGTGTTACTTTTGATGATCCTAAATTTATGTATTTTATGGATAGTTGTTTTGAAGATACATCAGGCATTTCAGAAGTAGATAGTATTCTTGAAATGTTGGAACCTCAAAAAAATATCGAAAAAATTATTTCAGAAAAAGGCACTTTTAGAAGTACACAGGAATCATTTGATCAAAATTCGATGTTTGGTTTCATAGAGCAGATTTTTGAAAGCGATGATTATATTTTTTGTGATGATTTAGGTGATGAGTGGGCAGATCATATAACTTTAAACTTAAATGATTTTAGTATTAATTTTATTCATTCAAAGCATTTAAATAAAACAACAAATTCAGCAAGTAAATTACATGATGTAATTGGTCAAGGTATAAAAAATCTTGGAAATATGCATTTTTCAAAAGATCAGATAAATAAAAAGCATACTTCAACTTTTACTAGTTTCTATAAAAGTGGTAAGGATAGTCATGGAAATCCTGGAGTTCAAACTGAGATTAATCGTATTCGTAAAGAAGGAGCAGATTTTGGTTCAGATGTCGAATATTTATTAAAGAGCCATAAGCTTCATCGAAAGTGCATTTTAGCTTGTTCATTTATTTCTAAAAGTAAGATTAAAGCTGAGTTTGAAAAGATAAAAAAAGGTGAGTTTGTTAAGGGGCATATTATTCAGTTCTTATGGATATTGTCTTCATTTGCTCATGCTGCCAAAGATGCGAATGTAATACCATTGATTTACTGTGCTACCTGATGTTGACGAGTTAAACATTAAAGATAATTTTTAAAGGGGAGTAAGTAAATTTTTTATCTAAATTATACTTCGCCCAAACGCCACCATCACCTGTCGAAATGGACAATAGACATTCATCATAATAGGGATATACTGGTTCTACCATTTCTAAAACCCATGGAGAACAAAAATGGTTACTGCTGGCGAAAAACCCGGAACAGGCTTCTATTTTTGTGTTCAGTGCGGAAAACGCACTTACTTAGAAATTGGTACAGATCGTTTACCCCCGTGTACCAAATGCCTTGGCAATATATTTAACAACAAAATTGCCTAAGCAGCACATATAAAAACAGTTACCCTCTGTTTTGAATAAAAGCCCTATTACTCAATAGGGCTTTTTTATTACTTCAGCATTGGTGTTTATTCGCTATTTTTGTTTGAAAAACGATCAATCTAGCCCCATATAAAACAAGAAATTCATGGTTTTCAGGGCTGCTCATTTGGAACATTATCTTGACCTTAATCACGACTCAGGTGTTGCCAACTATGAAATCGGCAATGAATTTATTCGGGTTCAATTCAAGAAAAAATCAAAAATTTATACCTATAGTTATGCCAGTGCAGGTTATCAGCATGTCGAAAACATGAAACAGCTGGCCCAGTATGGCGATGGCTTAAATGCCTATATCAATAAAAATGTATATCACCTTTATGTGAAATAGCAGAACTCAATTTCATGGCTTAAGTATTGCTTAATAAATATTCTCGAGTTGCGAGCATTTATTTAAAGAAAAGTGCTCGTATCTAAGGGCAAGGTACATTTAAAACAGCAGAAGGGAAAATTAAAATGGAACACGCCAGTGAAATAATGAAAATAGAAAAAGCATCGAAATATAGGCATTTAATTGCAGGTTGGCCTTTTGTCTTGGTGTTATTTGGCGGTGGATTGGGCGGACTGGCTTATCTCATTAACTTAAAAATCTATAATTCCCAGCTCAGCAAAATCAATAAAATATTGGCCAATATAATGTGCGGTATGGTCGCCATCAGTGCATGGTGGTTTATATTGCCGGGGCAGGACAGAATACTTTTTTTAATTCTTAACGGTTATTTGCGTGCATAGGGGAACATTCAGATTTTCATGTGCATCTATCGCTAAACATACAACAATAAAGCAGATGAAGCTGCCAAATGGGATAATAGAAAAAATGCAAAGTAAGAAAGTAAAAATTATCTCAAAACCCAAATAAAATGCAATAAAAATCGATAATTTATATACTTATGATTAAATATTCCGAAAATAATACCTATTAAGAAAATAATTTCCAAAAAATATTTAAATTGGCTTTTCTTAGGGAAATAATCCCGAACCTAACTTGGTAAATTATATCTCAAGGGTGTGACGGGGATCGAAAAGAGTAGATTGCTACCAGTTGCGTATAACGTGAGTGTAGTACTTACCCAAAAGGTCTCGATTCGGCTTAGGACGCTATAGATCACGAATCTATAGGCATAAGGTTATCGCTTACAAAGCTATAATTGTTGAAGTTAAACATTATGTTTTCCCTAACACCCTCAAAAATTTTCTACCGAATAAAAAACAATTAAAATATAAAAAAGAAATTAAAAATCATAACTCTACAATAGACTTTAAACCAAATAATGTAGATACAAATCAGCAACTCGTTTCAGCATATCAAATCTGTTATTTTAGAAATCATAAGCTACCACGTAGAGAATCAATATGAATCTCGATTTTTGGTGTCGTTTTTTGCTTTCCTCAGTACTCATCAATTACATCATATTAATGATTTGGTTTTTGGCCATTATTTTTGCCCGTGACTGGATTAAACAAGTCCATGGAAAATGGTTCAATCTGTCAGATGCGACCTTCGATGCAATTCATTATGGAGGAATGGCGATCTATAAAATTGGTATTTTACTGTTTAATCTCGTTCCTTTAATTGCTTTATATTTTATGGGTAAAAGTTAAAATTTACCGCTGTCTTGCAAAATCCTAAACACACAGTCAAACGTTTGACTATCACAATACTTTAATTAATATTTTCATAATGTTGCATTCTATATAAAAACTGAAAAAATCAAATTTAAGTCATACTAAAAGGAGTTTAGTCGGATGAATCAGATCAAACCCGCACTTATTTTAGGCGTTTTCATTTGCTTGGGGATGATTATTGCAGGCTGGATTTTAGGCAGCAGTGCACTGAAAATTAAACAATATGAACGTATAGTTTCGGTCAAAGGCTTGTCTGAACGCGAAGTGAAAGCTGATGTAGCGGTTTGGCCCGTTCGCTTTAGCTCTGCCAGCCAAGACCTGACTCAGTTGTACGACACCATGGAAATAAACACTCAACAAATTCAGGCATTCTTGAAAAGTGAAGGTTTTACTGCCGAGGAAATTACTACAGCCTCACCAAGCACAACGGATAAATATGCCCAGCAATATGGCGGTAATGAAAATGTCGCACTCCGCTATACCGCAAATCAAACCATAACTGTATATACCCACAAAATAGATGCGGTACGTGCTGCACAAAGTCGCTTAGTGATTTTAGGTAAAAAAGGCATTGCCTTTGGCGGAGATGATTCTGGACAAAGAACTGAATATTTATTTACCAAACTCAATGACATCAAACCTGCCATGATTGAACAAGCCACCGAAAATGCCCGCAGTGTTGCGGAAAAATTTGCTGCTGATTCTAAAAGTAGTTTAGGTAAAATTAAGTCAGCCAATCAGGGCTTGTTCAGTATTGAAGACCGGGACAGTAATACGCCGTATTTGAAAAAAGTACGTGTGGTTTCAACGGTTGATTATTATCTTGCGGATTGAAATTATACGGTGTACACATTGATTGACAGCCCAGACTGAGCTTGTTATTTTGCGCCCATTCTCCCAAACACTGTCTGCACATGCCCATCAACAACAACTTTGTTTATATGCCCCCACAAGAACCGCTTTCTATTGTCTATGAAGATGAAGATCTGGTGGTAATCGAAAAGCCTGCAGGGTTGTTGTCCGTACCGGGCCGTTTGCCTGCGCATCATGACAGTGCCTATTTACGTGTCCTGGAAAAATACCCTCATGCCAAAATCACTCATCGTCTAGATATGGCAACTTCGGGCATCCTCATGTTTGCCAAACACCGGGATGCAGAAGTCGCGGTGAGTAAAATGTTTCAGGCACGTACCGTACAGAAAAACTATATCGCTTTGTTACAAGGCAAACTTGAGGGCGAGGGAAGTGTCGAAGTTCCACTGCTTACAGATTGGGAAAATCGTCCACGTCAAATGGTGCATTTTGAATTGGGCAAAGCTGCAAAAACCTTGTATCAGGCTTTGGACTATGTTGAAACTGAAGATATTACCCGCGTATTACTCACGCCTATTACCGGACGTTCGCATCAACTTCGGGTGCATATGCAATATATCGGACATCCGATCACTGGCGATAAGTTGTATCATCCAGAACCCTATCAAAGTCCATTAAAACGCATGGCTTTACATGCAAGTTATTTGGCATTTAAGCAGCCATTCACGGGAGAGAATGTTGAAATTAAAGGCAATGTGCCTTTTTGATCTAGGAATCAAAATAAAACCTGGTATAACAGGAATTGTATAGCTGGTCTAGGATGCATTGGTTGGAGTGAACAGTGTCAATAAGAGCTGGGATTACAGATAATGAAAAAGATAATTACAAATATTTTTAAATCATTAATAACTTTAAAAATGTATTTTTTCTTAATTTTATCCGATAAAAATAGAAATAATATCCCTGGTTTTGGTGGTTGAATATTGATCAAAAAATGACTGATGTAAGGTGGATTTTTGAGATAATAATGATTTACCTATCTATTATAACAACGATCACAACAATAATTATTTAAGTAGTACTACTTTATCGTGCAATGAAACGGGTTAAAGACAAACAGGCTCATCTGGAGTCTTTGCAAGCCAATCTGGATCGAACACGAACCAATTTGGTAGTACATGAACAAAAAAAATGATGAGCTGCATCATGAATTAAACAGGTTTCGTGCAGAGACGGGAACGTTAAGGAATAAGGTTGAAAAACTCAGAAAGTTTCAGGATATTTTAAACATTGAACAGTATGTAGCCGAACGACAAAATCAAGTTGAGAACTTTGTAGAAGCGACAAAAATTGAAGCAGATTCATTGCTACAGGGCATGAAAGCTTATATTGAGAAAGTGAAGCATTATCTGGATAGTTATGAAAAAAATAGCAAGCAGAAGCTGGACATAGAAGCTAGAGAACAATTACATGGTTTCTATAATCAGGCAATACAACAGCAAAATTTGATGACTTTATTCTGATCAATCATTATGGCGCGGCATTTAGCTATGCACGTATTCATGCGTCATTTTTAAGCTTGCGTTTAGAAGAGTTGAAGTTTTGCAGCCTTGGTTTTAGAGTTCAAAGAAAAACAAAAATAGCAAAGTCAAATGCAAGAGCAGGTGATGGAAGGGTAATGGTGTACATACTATTTTGAACGGATAAAACAGAAATATAATTTAATGAATGAGCAGGAAAATGGATCTTTTAAATCGCCAAACTGAAACAAACTTGAGCTAATCTGCGTACAATGATATAGATTTAAATGATTAAGATAAGGAAGCGCTCCATGACCCGCGATTTTGAACAATTCCCCGATGACGAAAACGGCAACGTACTTTGGCAAATGGCTGAAGATGGTGATGATCTGACTGAAGCACATGAAATTGAATTTTCTATTGCTTTTCAAACCCAAGAACAAGCTGAAAAATGTGCACTTTATTTGCTGAAAGAAGAACAAAAAATCAGCCTGTTTGAAGATGAAGAAGCAGATACCCTAGAATGGATTATCACTATTTATGTGTATATGGAACCTGACTATTCGGACATCGTTGATATTGAGGAATGGTTCACTAAAATTGCTGAACAACATGGCGGTGAATATGATGGCTGGGGTTGCATGGCCTATGTCTATGATGACGAAGACTTGGAAGATGAACTCCAAAGCTAATTCAAATCACTGAATAATAGTCCAAATATAGGGTCTGGATTCAAGTAAAGCTGAAGTCGCACTTCCTCTTGTTGAGTGAGAGACCAAGAACCCCTAACGGTGCAAACGGTTAGGGGTTTTTTATGTCCCAATATTTGGCAAAATAATCGGCTTGAACTGAAAATAGTTGGCAAAAAATAATGTACTTGAACTGAAAAGCGTATGAAAGAGACCAGGATTTTATTTACAGGAACGCTCTAGAATTTCAGCACAAAAAAATCTTAAATATAGAGGTAGGGATAAAAAATAATAAGGATATTAACGTGAATAAGGGAAAAACTCTAAATTCAGAATCTCCATTACCCCCAGTCAATGATGAAACTCAGACCCAGCATATTTTACGTGTAATGGCGGGGTTTGTGATTGCTGCGCTGATTATTTTAGCCCTCTACTTTGGAAAAGATATTCTAATTCCTTTGGCACTGTCGGTGCTTTTGGCATTTTTACTTGAACCTTTAGTGGCACGCTTAAAAAAATGGGGCTTACCGCAACTGCCATCGATTGCACTGGTGGTGCTATTTGCCTTAAGTGTCTTGGGTGGAGCCGCAACTTATCTCGGTTATCAACTAGGGAGTTTAAGTCAGGAGTTGCCACAATATCAGGACACTATTAAACAAAAACTCGATTCGGTTAAAAGTTTCACTTCTGGACCAAGTGTATGGGACGGAGCGATCAGTACCATTGACACGGTTGAAAGTTCAATACATCAGGTTAGCCCGGCTGAGAAAAAAGAGGGCGTGCAACAGGTTCAGGTGGTTGGGCAGGAATCCAGCACCACTGAAACTGCAATGCAGTGGGGTGCGAGAATCCTTCATCCTTTAGCCACAATAGGTATTGTTTTTCTGTTTGTGGTGTTGATTTTACTGAGCCGCAAAGACTTACATGACCGTTTGTTAAAGTTGCTGGGTGGCAATTTAAATATCGGTACAGATGCACTGGATGAGGCAGCAGATCGGATAGGAACCTATCTGAGGATGCAGCTGTTGGTGAATGTCACTTATGGTATTCCCATGGCAGTGGGCTTATGGCTGATTGGTGTACCTGCTGCCATTATGTGGGGGATTGTCGCTGTAGTGATGCGTTTTGTCCCCTATGTCGGTCCAATGATTTCAGCCTTATTTCCCATTACTCTGGCATTTGCAGTTGATCCGGGCTGGAATATGGTGCTATGGACCATTGGTCTGATTCTGCTACTTGAGCTGATTATTAACAATATGATTGAGCCGTGGTTATATGGAGAAAGTACCGGTCTTTCCACTTTGGCAATTATTCTTGCGGCAACATTTTGGACCACGCTATGGGGACCGGCTGGCCTGATTCTTTCGACTCCATTGACGGCATGTTTATTGGTATTGTCCAATTATGTTCCGGCATTAGGATTTATTAAAATCCTGATTGGCAGTGAACCGGTACTGACGCCACCGGAACGATTTTACCAGCGTTTGGTTGCGGATGATGTAGATGATGCGCTTGAAGTTGCACAGGATTATATTCAACAAAAATTACCGAAAAAGCCCAGTGAGGAAGTCGTCGTTCGTAAGGTGATTAGTTTTTATGATGATGTTGCCATCCCCGCAGTTCGTTTGTTTTCACAAGGGCATAGTACTGAAGCAAGCGCGGAGCATCGTTTAAGAATGCATCAGGGCTTGAAGTTGTTTAATCATGATTTTCAACACAAGTATCCAGGTCCAAAGACAAATGATCCCGTACAAGTCATTTGCTTGGGCGCGCGCTGGGAAATTGATGTACTGGCATCTTCCATGTTGGCACATGGTTTAAGCTTAAGAAAAATTGCAGCGCAAAGTCATAGTGAAGTATTGATTCAATCAAAAACAGATGTGCTTGAGTCATTGCCACAAGATATTCAGATGATCTGCATTTCTATATTTCATCAACAGCCGTTAGCGCAAATTCGATTATTGAATCATCGCATCCGTAAACAGTTACCCAATACAAAAATTATTTTTGCCACATGGGGCAATATCAGCGATGAATTGCGGGACGAGATTCAAGACCGTTTCCAACCGGATGCCGTAGTATCCACGGTAAATGAATTGATGCTGAGTATTGATGCCCTGATGCTACAACAAGGTGAAAATCCTGCACGCGAATTGCTTGCTGAAAATGAACCGGAACGTTTGGCTGCTTTGCATGAATTACAATTGCTTGAACCTGAAACTTTACTTATTTATCAGCAGTATATTGAAGAAGCCTGCCAAGCATTTAATGTGAAATATGCGCAAATTTCTTTGGTGGATGAAAAATGGGTGAATACTCCAGCCAGCCCACTGGCAGATGAAAATCAGAATCCGATAGAAGCGGGTATTCCACGGGAGGAATCCATTTGTACCCAGTTGGTTCATCAAAATGAAGCACTGATTATTGAGGATATCGACCGGGATCCACGTTTTAGCCATAACCCCGAGTTGAATAAAAATAAAATTAAGTTTTATGCAGGCGTACCTTTACGCAATAAGCAAGGCTTGGTGTTAGGCAGTTTATGTATTTTGGATAAACAGGTTCGGCATATGAGTGAAGATGATTTGGTTTTATTGAACCAGCTTGCAGACGATTTAATTCAGACACTGAGTAGTGACAAGGCACAAACCCAAAAGTTAGAAGAGATTGTCAAGTTACAACAAGCAGAGCCTACTCAAGGTTTATCTAGCTAACTTAGACATAGCAAAGATAATCGATTGGCTAAATGCGGTCATAGGTATTACTTTTAATCAATAAAAAGCATGTGAACCTCCCATGCTTTTTATGAAAAAAATAATCAGACCCATACCAAAGCCATACAGATTTATGCAGCGACCGCAGTAGACTGAATAAACAAAACAATAAAAAGTAGGAAACTGGAAATGCCTAATACTGTCAAACTTCACCGTGTATTTAGCGCGCCCCCTGAACGGTTATTTAAGGCCTTTATTGATCCTGATGCCTTAGTCAAGTGGATGGCGCCGCATGGTTTTACTGCCAAAGTTCATCATCTCGAAGCAAGAGTCGGCGGGACATATAAAATGTCCTTTAGTAATTTTTCTACCGGTTCAAACCAGTCCTTTGGTGGAACTTATCATGAACTGATTCCAAACCAATTATTGCGTTATACCGACCAGTTTGATGATCCAAATTTACCCGGTCAAATTGAAGTCACTATTCAATTAAACCCTGTTTCTGTAGGAACCGAAGTGAATATTACCCAATCGGGTATACCCGATGTGATTCCAGCCGAAGCCTGCTATTTAGGATGGCAGGAATCTTTGCAACTGCTCACTTTATTGGTTACTCCAGAAATACCAGATCAATAGAAATGAATGCAATAAATGCGATGCAAATTCAAATCAAACGTGCCTATGCCGAAGTTTTAGCCTCAGATGGCAAACGGATTTTAGTCGATCGACTTTGGCCCAGAGGCATCAAAAAGGAAAATGCTAAAATTGATCTATGGCCCAAGGAAATAACGCCATCGACTGAACTGCGAAAATGGTACGCGCATGATCCAGAACATTGGGAAGTATTTCAACGATGCTATAAGGCAGAATTGATTAAGCAACCGGAAATATTGCAGCAAATTCGAGAGATGGCTCAACAGCAACCAGTGACTTTAATTACTGCCGCCAAAAGTGAAGATTATAACCATGTAATTGTACTTAAACAGGTTTTAGAACAAAGTTGATATTTATCTTTCCTGCTTTTATTCCATAAAATAAATAGGGTTTTAAGCAAGAGATTGGCTTGTAAAATGCTATAGTAGACTTTTTGAGGTTTTTTATGTCTTTGCCAAATTGCCCCAAATGTAATTCAGAATATGCGTATGAAGATGGCGATTTGCTGATTTGTCCAGAATGCTCTTATGAGTGGAAAGAGGGTGAAAGCAGCGCTGAGCAAACAACCATTATTAAAGACTCAAATGGTAATGTCCTGGCTGATGGCGATACTGTTACCCTGATTAAAGATTTGAAAATTAAAGGTTCTTCATCTGTTATTAAAGTGGGAACCAAGGCAAAGAACATTCGTTTATTACCTGACTCAAGTGATGGTCATGATCTTGATTGTAAAGTTGAGGGATTTGGTGCAATGAAATTAAAGTCTGAATTTGTGAAAAAAGCTTAACTCACACAGATTATAAATTAGAAAGCTCTAGCAGAAATGCTGGAGCTTTTCTATGAAGCAGTCATCATGCGGTGGAGCATTTATTATCAGCAAATAAATCCTAAAAGACCTGCATGATGATTCTTCTAAAAGGCTGCCTAACCGTTTATGAATATTTGATCTATAAAAGGCGCCATTGCCTAAACATTGATTGCCTTTATAATTGAGAAAATGGCATGGTATAACACCAGAAATCATCTTAAAGAATTTTTGTTATGCCCCATATCCACCTTGAATATTCAGACAATATTGAACACCTGGAAACCAAGCCTCTCCTTCTGGCTTTAAATCAAGCTCTCTTAGAGGGCGCCTATGTAGGTTCTGCGAATGAAGTCAAAAGCCGTGCCATTTGCCAGCACGATTATGTCATTGGTTTGGGAGACGCTTCACAAGCTTATGTGCATGCCAAAGTTTCTTTATTGACGGGTCGCAGTGTGGAATTACAACAGGAAATTTCACAATTGTTATTAAGCACACTCGAGCAACACTTACCCAAACAAAGCCAAATGAGCTTACAGATTTGTGTGGAAATTTTAGAAATGCAGAAAGCCCCTTATTCCAAGAAAATTATCTAGACCTCTAAACCTTAGTAAGGCATCAAGAGATTAGATATTCTTTTATTCTCTTGATCTTTGTTTTTTTATTTAAGACATTTAAGCCAAATTTAGTCGTGTAGAACGAACTTTGATTGAACATAACTATAGTCATTATTGGTTACAAAACAACCATATTAAAAAACTAATAATTATTTATATTTTATAAAACAAGAATGTTTTTTCAGAACTAAAACTATAATTTTCCTATAAATTTAAAAATAATAAAAAGGTTTATATATGGCGGGATGGTATGAGATCAATCAAACAGACGATGGACAATATCGCTTTGTGTTAAAAGCCGGAAATGGTGAAGTGATTCTGACCAGTGAATTATATAAGGCAAAACCTTCCGTACATATAGGCATTGAATCGGTTCAGAGAAATAGCGTAAATGACAGCCGTTATGAACGCTTACAAGCAAAAAATGGTAAGCCTTATTTCAATTTAAAAGCTGTGAATTATCAGATTATTGGCCGCAGCCGATTCTATTCAAGTGAGCAATCACGTGAGAAAGGCATAGAATCAGTCAAAAAAAATGGATCGACGACCAAGATTAAAGAACTTATAGCCTAGTTTTAAATGATGGACATCATAAGGCATGTTTTATACCTGCCTTATTTTTTAGCCGCCTTATAAAACCCAGAGTTTAGCCACTAAAAATGAGTGCAAAAAACCTGATCTCAAACGATATACAGCAGTTGATGATCAGGTTTATCATTCATATTTTTTAGAAACGCTTAGGAATTCGTTGTCCGTTTGGTACAGGTATTTCGGCTTGTTTAAGCACTCCAAATAACCAGGTTTCAGCATGATTTACCGCTTGTTTTAAATCATCACCTTGCGCTAAACGGCCGGCAATGAAGCTTGCGAGTGAGCAACCCGAACCATGGTATTCACCTTCAAGGCGAGGGCATCGGGTTTCAGAAACCAGCTTGCCATCTATATATAAAGCATTGCGGATATAGTCAGGGGTGTTTTCATGTCCACCTTTAACCAACACGGCTTTGGCACCCATTTCAAAGAGTTTGACGGTTGCCTGATCAAGGTCTTCAATGCCAGTTAAGGCACGAAGCTCTACCGTATTGGGGGTAAGGACTGTGGCAAGCGGAATCAACTCTATAAAAGCTTTTACCAATGTTTCTTGATTACCCAGTGAGCCACCGCTATTGGCGACCAGAACGGGATCAAGAACATATAGGTATTCAGGATGTTCGCGTAAAAACTCTGCTAAAGCTGCAATATTATCCGTGGTGCCTAACATGCCAGATTTAACGCATTTAATCGGTAAATCACCCACGACTGCATTGGCCTGAGCCAGCAGCAATTCTTTTGAGCTTGCTTCAAAGCCAAACACCTGTTGCGAGTTTTGAATGGTCAGGGCAGTACAGGCAATTGCTGCATGTGCACCACTTTGACCAATCGCTTCAATATCTGCCTGCAAGCCAGCTCCACCCGATGGATCTAAACCAGAAAAGCAAAGTACAGTAGGGCGCACAATGATGTCCTTCTTCACAAAATTTGCGTTAGTATAGGCAACTTTGAGCCAAGTCTCGATAGTATTTGTTAAGTAAAAATTTAAGGTTAAAGGGTCAGTCTATGATTAAAAATATTTTGATTGATTTAGATGGAACATTAACTGATCCAAAAGTGGGGATTACCACCAGCGCACGTTATGGTTTAAATAAGATTGGCCATCCTATTGCAGATGACGTCAATATTGACTGGATTATTGGTCCACCATTGCAAGCTTCATTGGCGAAGATTTTAAATGTGGCTGTTGATGATGTTTTGGCTGAACAAGCATTAATGGGTTACCGTGAACGGTTTGCTGTCACGGGTTTATATGAAAATCATGTATTTGATGATGTGGCTGAAACTTTAAAAACATTGCAGCAACAAGGCTATCGTTTATTTTTAGCCACCGCAAAACCCGAAGTATATGCACGACAAATTTTAGAGCATTTCGAGCTATTACAATATTTCGTGCATCCTTATGGCAGCGAACTCAATGGCGAACGTACCAATAAAGCCGAATTAATTGCTTATATCATTCAAAAAGAGCAATTAAAGCCTGAAGAGTGTTTGATGGTTGGAGACCGTGAACATGATATTTTCGGTGCGCGCCATAACGGGATTGAAACCATTGCCGTGGAATATGGTTATGGTGCAGATGAAGAGTTAACTGCAGCAAAACCGAAAGCCAGAATCGAGAGCTTTGCCGAGTTGCTGGATCATTTAAATTAGTCTGGGCGCTAAATTAAAATTTATTTTCAAATACATAAAAAGGATCTGCTGATCCTTTTTAAATTTCTAGTATTTAAAGCAAGTTCGAAAAAAATCAGCACTAATAAAAGCAATACAGCGCACCTTAACCGAGATCTAAATAGAAGCTTTCTTTGACTTCTTCCATAACGATATAACTGTGTGAGGAAGCAGACGAAGGCAATTTTTTCAACAAGTCACCCAATAATCGTCTATAAGCGCTCATTTCTTTCAGGCGTGCTTTGACCAGATAATCAAACTCGCCTGAAATGAGATGACATTCTAAGACTTCCGGAATTTCCACCAAGTCACGTGCCACTTGGTCAAACACATCTCCCGATTTGGCAGATAATTTGATTTCTAAAAACACCAGCAAATTCCGATCGACCAGTTCCGGGTTTAAACGTGCGTAATAGCCCATGATAATGCCATCGCGTTCTAAACGTTTCACCCGTTCTGAACACGGTGTGGTAGATAAATTTACCCGAGCTGCCAATTCGCTAATGGCAATCCGTCCGTCTTTTTGCAAGATGTCTAAAATCTGATGATCGATACGGTCTAATTTACGCATCAGTTTTTTCCTTTTTTTAGATTTTTTTCACGATAAATCCATCGAATTACCTAGATTATAGTCAATAAAACAGTGAAAAAAACTATTAAACCAAAAATATACTAGTTAAATAAACTAGATGTTGCTCGAGGGATTGAAAATGCACGTAATTGTATTGGGTAGTGGTGTTATTGGTGTTGCAAGTGCGTATTACCTCGCGCAGCAAGGCGCCAGCGTGACTGTGTTGGACCGTCAAGCAGGTCCAGCCGAAGAAACCAGTTTCGGTAATGCAGGTCAAATCTCTCCCGGCTACTCAACGCCATGGGCAGCACCTGGTATTCCCTTTAAAGCAGTAAAATGGATGTTTCAACATCATGCGCCGCTCGCCATCAATATGGATGGCAGCATGTGGCAATTACAGTGGATGGCGCAAATGCTGAAAAACTGTAATCCGCAAAGTTATGCCATTAACAAAGAACGCATGACACGCGTAGCAGAGTATAGCCGCGATTGTTTAAGAGATTTGCGTAAAGCCACCGGTATTCACTATGAAAACCGTTCTAAAGGCACTTTGCAGGTCTTCCGTAATGAAGCACAGCTTGAAGCCGTGCAGCGTGATATTCAAGTCTTGAAAGAATGCGGAGTGGATTATGAATTACTGCTTAAAGAAGATTTGGCTAAAGTTGAGCCTGCTTTAGCCTTTGCCCAAGATAAACTGGTGGGTGGCTTGCATTTACCGAATGATGAAACAGGTGATTGTTACTTATTTACCAACGCCTTAGCCAACCTTGCCAAAGAGATGGGCGTCGATTTTAAATTTAACCAGAGCGTTGAAAAACTGGTGGTTGAAGGTGATGAAATCAAAGGCGTCGTGGTGGATGGAAAAGTACTCACCGCAGATCGTTATGTACTGGCTTTTGGCAGTTATTCTCGTGATTTCTTAAAACCGCTGAATCTGGATTTACCCGTTTATCCAGTGAAAGGCTATTCACTCACTATCCCAATTGTAGACCCGGCTTTTGCTCCGCAATCCACGGTACTGGATGAAACTTATAAAATTGCGATTACCCGTTTTGACGAGCGTATTCGTGTCGGCGGTATGGCAGAACTCAGCGGCTACAATCATGGCTTGAATGAAAATCGCCGTGCAACCTTGCAAATGGTGACTCAGGATTTATTCCCGGGTGGTGATATGCAACAGGCGACATTCTGGACCGGTTTACGTCCAATGACACCGGACAGCACGCCAATTATTGGTGCGACCCGTTTCAGTAACCTGTTTTTAAATACCGGTCATGGCACTTTGGGTTGGACCATGGCCTGTGGTTCAGGCAAATTGATCAGTGATTTGGTACTCAATCATAAAACCGACATTAATACCGAAGGTTTATCGATTCAGCGTTATCCGAGCGCGGCTTAATTTACCCCAAACCCATATTCAAGGATGAATAGATGTCACGTCCCATTACCGCTTTAATTCATCAGGCGGCATTACGCCATAATTTAGCGGTTGCACGTCAGATGATGCCTGACAGTCAGGTGTTTGCCGTGGTCAAAGCCAATGCCTATGGCCATGGTATTGAACGTGTTTACGATGCTTTTCAACAGGCAGATGGTTTTGCCTTACTCGATATTGCGGAAGCGAAACGCATTCGCAGACTGGGTTGGCAGGGTCAAATTTTGCTTCTCGAAGGTCTGTTTGATGCTCAGGATTTACATGATTGTGCTGAATTAGATCTCAGTTTTACCGTCCACAGCCAGTATCAAATAGACTGGTTGCAGCAGTTTCAAGGTTCAACGCAATTTCATGTGTTCCTGAAAATGAATAGTGGCATGAATCGTTTGGGCTTTAATCCTGATGCGTATCAAGCGGCATGGCACAGTTTGAAGCAACTCGGGTGTGTGAAATCTGTAACGCATATGACGCATTTTTCCGACGCGGATGGTGAACGCTTGGGTGAGCCCGGTGCTCTCTATCAACAACAGATCTTTGAAGCAATAATCAAAAATTTACCGGGACAATGCTCGATCAGTAATAGTGCTGCCATCCTGCGTTATCCCCAACAACTACATTCCGACTATATCCGTAGCGGCATCATGCTCTACGGCAGTTCCCCAGATTATCCAGCACATAGCATTCAAGACTGGCAGCTTCAACCGACCATGTCCTTGCGAAGTAAGATTATTGCTGTGCAAGAAGTTAAAGCCAGTGAAAGTATTGGCTATGGTTCACATTTTATTGCCTCCGAACCCTTGAAGATTGGCATTGTCGCCTGTGGCTATGCCGATGGTTATCAGCGCATATCGAAAACCGGTACGCCTGTGCTGGTCAATTCAGTTCGAACCCAAACACTAGGTCGGGTCAGCATGGATATGCTGGCCGTTGATCTGACCCACATTCCCGATGCTGAAATTGGCAGTGAAGTGGTGCTTTGGGGGACATCTTCAACAGGTAAAGTTTTAGCCATTGATGATGTGGCAACAAGTTCGGGAACGGTCGGCTACGAATTAATGTGTGCAGTCACGGCTCGGGTTCAATTTGAAATTGAACATTAGAATTTAAAAGTTTATTGATTCAAGATCCAGTTATTCACAATAGGGAAATTAATATGTCACATTCAGATATCCAAAAAATCAACAGTACAGAAGTCATGAGCGCAGTCACGATTTTTAATCAAGTCGTGTATTTATCTGGGCAGGTTCCAAAAACCACAGCACAGGATATTGAAATGCAAACTCAGGATATTCTTGCCACAATTGACAGCTTATTGGCGCAGGCCAATAGCGATAAGTCACGATTATTATCAGCGCAGATTTACATAAAAAACCTTGAAGATTTTAAAACTGTGAATACAGTGTGGGTCGATTGGTTAAAAGACTGCGTAGCGCCATCACGTGCCACCATTCAGGCAAATCTGGTTAACCCGGATTGGTTGATTGAAATTGCTGTGACCGCAGCGCAAAAATAATTTTTAGCTTTAACTTTTTAAAATTCATCTCCCGCAAATAGATAAGGAATAGTGCAACTGTCTTGATTAAAGCAGAAATTTATCAAGAGGCAGGATTGAGCGCAGCGGAAGTCTTCGCTCAATTCAGAATGCCTGATTAATATAGCGCTATAAGGATATTGAAATATGACAACGAATCAATTGGATGATTCATCCTCTCCGCATGAATTACAAAGGAAACTCTCCAACCGTCATTTACAGTTGATTGCGATTGGTGGCGCCATCGGTACAGGTTTGTTTATGGGTTCCGGGAAAACCATTTCCTTGGCCGGACCGTCTATCCTGATTATCTACATGATTATTGGTGCGATGTTTTTTTTCCTGATGCGCGCATTAGGTGAAATTTTGCTTTCCAACCTGCATTACAAATCCTTTATCGATATGGCGCATGATCTGATTGGCCCGGCTGCGGGTTATTATATCGGCTGGTCGTATTGGCTGGGCTGGGTGTTGGTCGGTATTGCGGATTTAGCTGCGATTATCAATTATCTCGGTTTTTGGCTGCCACCGGGAGAAACCTTTACTCCCATGGGGCAGGCCGCCATCAGTGCCGGTTGCGTGCTGTTGGTATTAGGCATTAATCTGCTCACCGTGAAACTGTTTGGTGAAATTGAATTCTGGTTTGCGCTCATTAAAATTTTAGCCATTTTAGGCTTGATTGGTATCGGCGGATATATGGTGTTTATGCAGTTCCAGCCACCGCAAGGCGCTGTAGCAAGCTTTAGTCATGTCTGGTCACATGGTGGCATGTTCCCTAAAGGGGCAAGCGGGTTTTTAGCCGGCTTCCAGATTGCACTGTTTGCCTTTGTCGGGGTAGAACTGATTGGAACTATGGCAGCAGAAACCAAAGACCCAGAAAAGAATTTGCCAAAAGCGATTAATGCGATTCCTACGCGAATTATTCTATTTTATGTTCTATCCCTCTTTGTGGTGATGTCCGTTACACCGTGGAACCAGATTCCAGGGGATCAGAGTCCATTTGTGACTTTATTCCTGCATGCTGGAATTCCAACGTCTGCCATTATTATGAATCTGGTGGTTCTATCTTCAGTGATGTCATCCATGAACAGCGGCGTCTTCTCTACCAGCCGTATGCTGTTTGGTTTGGCCAAAGATGGTCAGGCACCGCAAACCTTAAGTCGGTTATCTAAACGGGCTGTTCCGGCCAAAGGGCTTATTTTCTCTTGCTTCTTTATTATGGCGGGTGCGGCATTGCAGTATTTCGTACCGAATACCATTGAAGCGTTTACCTTGGCCAGTTCATTATGCGTAATCCTGTTCATTAGTATCTGGAGCCTGATCATGGTCTGCTACATTCGCTACAGAAAACGTAGTCCTGAATTGCATGCCAAATCGACCTTCAAAATGCCGGGTGGGGTATGGATGTCATATGTCATTCTAGCTTTCATGCTGTTTGCTTTAATTATTTTGAGTTTAGAAGCTGATACTTTAAAAGCCCTAATGATTAGTCCACTTTGGTTGGTGATTCTTGGGGTAACGTATCAATTGCTATATAAACCACGGATGAAGAAGCGTATTCAGTCTTTAGAAATACAGTAGTCATTGATTCAGACAATTAAAAAGAGAGTGGTTTTATCCACTCTCTTTTTTATGAGGATCCATTTTAATAATGAGGGAAAATTGAGTTAGTAAAAAATATATATAAAAAACTTCCAAGTGGAGTAATGCTGATCAGTTAAGGGGTTTGACCATAAATTCCTTAGCTTTTAGGTTATTTACAGTGAAGTCTTATATTTTTAAATCAAATATTTGGAGTTCGTCAGTTCTTTGCGAAGCTTCGCGAGAAAAACATCTTGCAAAGACTTTAGACCATTTATTTAAAGTCTTTTCATCGCAAAAATCGTCCACTGCGTAAATTAAGAAAAATTGCAAAAACTGTATTTTTTAAATTTAGTTTTGCCTTGCGCTGTAAACAAAGCATGGCTTTGTTCTTGCTCAAATTGCGAATGATGTTTTTGAGTATTAAATAACATGATGAATTTAAAATAAAAAAATGCCAGTGAGTTTCTTAACTGACTGGCATTATTAAAGTGGAGGCTTTTAAAATCAAGATAACTTAGAACTGCGGTTTAACTACCACTAAAATCACCACCGCAAATAGAATCAGCGTTGGCATTTCATTGAAAAAACGCCAGAACTTATGTGATTTATAATGGGCATCGACCATCAGTTTTTTACGGTAATAGCCACAGACAAAATGGTAAATCACCAGTAAACCGACCAAGCCAACTTTCAGGTAAAACCAGAGTGCTTCATGGTAATGCCGAGTTGGATCACCCCAATCCACTAAAAAATGCGCTGTAATCAGTGTTGCAACCATTGCAGGCCACATGATACCGCGGTACAACTTGCGTTCCATAATCTGGAAGCGTTGATGACTCGTGGCATCCTCACTCATCGCATGATAAACATATAAACGTGGCAAGTAGAACAAAGCGGCAAACCAGCAAACTACAGCAATAATATGTAATGCTTTTACCCACAAGAAAGCATCAGAAGGAGCATCCATCTATTCACCCTTTTAAGGGCAGTGTGGCTAAAGTTGATCATCCGTTGCCGAATGATCAACAATTCTTAGCTTAGCCTTCCCATTTTTTGAAAACAAGACAGGCATTTACACCACCAAAACCGAAACTGTTACTCATCACAGTATTCAATTTTGCGTCACGTTTTTCAAGCACGATATCAAATGGTTTTGCGCCTTCATCCAGTTCAGTCACGTTGATGTTTGGTGCAATAAAGTCATTTTGCATCATCAGAACTGAATAAATCGCTTCTTGAACACCGGCAGCACCCAAGCTGTGACCGGTCATCGACTTGGTTGAGCTAAGTGGAGGAACCTGACCTTCACCAAATGCACGTTCCATCGCTTTAAGTTCTGTGATGTCGCCTGCTGGGGTAGATGTACCATGCGTATTTACATAGTCAATTTTATCTACACCGTGCTGTTTTGCTTCTTCTAAAGCCAGAAGTACACAACGCGTTGCACCTTCGCCGCTTGGCGCAACCATGTCTGCACCATCACTGTTTGCAGCATAGCCGACAACTTCAGCAAGAATTTTTGCACCACGTGCTTGTGCATGTTCAAGTGATTCAAGCACTACAAAACCGCCGCCACCCGCAATCACAAAACCGTCACGGTCAGCAGAATATGGACGAGAAGCTTTTTCTGGCGTGTCATTGTATTTAGAACAAAGTGCACCCATGGCATCAAACAACAAGCTTTGTGACCAGTGATCTTCTTCACCACCACCTGCCAGCATTAAATCTTGCTTGCCCAATTGAATCAGGTTGTAAGCATAACCAATCGCATCGGCAGAAGTCGCACATGCGCTGGTAATGGTATGCGCCACACCTTGTAATTTGAATGCAACGCCAACGTTTGCTGTAATGGTATTGGTCATGTTGCGAGGAACAAAGAAAGGACCAACTTTACGCGCACCTTTGGTTTGTAGTAATTCGTTCATTTCAATAACAGAAGCAGTTGAGCCACCACCTGAACCACCGGTAATACCGTAACGTGGGTTACCCGCTAGATCATCAACGTTTAAACCTGCATGTTCTACCGCAGCTAAAGCCGAGTTATAGGCATACATTGCACAAACACCCATAAAGCGTTTTAGTTTACGGTCAATATTGTCAAAGTTTTGTTCTGCTGCTGCACTCACGTGGCTTTTAAAATTGAGTTCAGCATAAGTCGGGTTAAAACGTGTTCCAGAAATACCGTTTTGCAAAGAATTTGTTACTTCTTCTAAAGAATTACCAATACATGAGTTAATGCCCATGCCAGTGATTACAACACGTTTCATCTACAGATCCCTTATATGGTAGTGGTTTGAGTAAATGCAGCCGAATGAATTGTTTGCGTCAAGCAAAACCCAGCGCCTTACTCATGTATTTCAATTACATTCATAATAGCAGAAAGGTTTTTGAATTCTTATGGCAAATATTATGCCTATTTCCCTCTGTATCTATTTGTGAAAATTCTCCGGTTTAATTAACTAAAAGATACATATTAAAATTGAGATAAACTTAGACTGTACCTAGTATTTATCAATAATTGTAAGAACTGAAAATGAGGATAAAGAATGACTGATATCAATAATAAACATTCGCATGGATTCTTCTCAAGTGCCTTTGGAGTGGCTAAAAAGATCAGTGCAGCTGGAATGGGTGTACTGAATCATGCCGCTCCGAACGGTGTGACCAAGGTCATGCAGCCCGTAAAAAATGGCAAGGTGGTTAATGGAGGTACTGATCAATCAAGTACTTTTGAAGCCCAAAAATATGATAATCCTCAACAAATGCTGCGCCAGTACTTACCCAATGTCTCGAAACAATTACTCGGTCATCAGTATGGTAAAGTGACGCGTGTCGCCAATTTTGTTTCCCCACAATTTTCAGACAAGTTATCGGACTATTTTTTTGAACAGCTGAATCAATTTACCTCAAATCTAAGTTCAGTCGATGCAGTGCTGGATCAGGCTGGAGCAAAAGATTTACAGGAACTGACCCAAGACGTGGATCGTTCAAAGCGAATTAGTCAGGCTTTGGCAGAACAGAATAAATGGATTGCCTCTATACAGGGTGCTGTAACCGGAGCCACAGGGGTGGTAGGTTCAGCGATTGATGTACCTTTGTCTTTAGTCATGTCTTTGCGCATGATTTATCAGGTTGGTCGCGCCTATGGGTTTGAGCTCAATAAAGAGACAGAACAGGATATTGTCCAGTTTGTATTTAAACAAATTGATTTAGGCCAGATTGCTGAAAAGGAAAGTGTTTTGATGGCACTTAAAGCGCTGTCTAATATGTTAAAAACACATGATATTTCTCAATTTCAACAAATGCTGGGTTCTAGTAATGATACTGCATCGCTGAAAAAATGGTTAAGTAATGAAAACGGTGAAATGAAATGGGAGTGGTTGAATCATATTCCTAAAATTTCAATCATCAGTAAATTGGCACCGATAGCAGGAGCGGGCATTGGTGCGGCGTATAGCTGGAAACTGGTTGAAGATGTCAATCAGAAAGCGCAGCAAATTTTTTCTCATGCCCGAAGTTACTTGCAACAACATCAAGGAGCGGAGTTATCCCCGATTGTAGCTTATGAAAAATCTTTGGCTTTATTGGCTCAAGCAACTCCCAAATTGTTAGAGCATTTGTCTAAAGTTGATGACAAGCCAAGTGAAATTAAATTAGATCAGGATATTCAAGTATCTGATAATAAAGCTATTTCTAATGTCACAATCAAAAAGAAAGCAGAATTTTCTAAGAGTGAAGAAAATCAGCAAGATGAGAAAGATGAACAGGTTGAACAGGGTATAGAAGCTTTAGCTGAGCAAATGGTTGAACCACATGAACAGGTCGAACCTCAGAAACCTGCTGTTCCTTTAGAAGAGCCAGAATCGGATCAAGCTAAAGAAGACTATGAGTCAGAACATGAGGGAAGCGAAAGTGAAGAGAAATCCGAACAATCTTCTACTGAGGCATCTGAACAAAAGGATAAAATTGCTCCATCAAAGAGTAAAGTTACAAAAAAGAAATCCTAAAAGTTAGGCCCAGGCCTAGTAAATGCTTTCATACGCCCTAATTATAAGGAAATGGTTGATATTTGATATGGCCTCGAATATTGACCATTTTTCTATCTTCGCTTACAATTGTGTGCCCTCAAAAAGTGGTATTTTTTTGAGGCTTTTTATTAACGGGAGAATTGCCAAATGGCAACAACAAATCAGTTGATCCGTAAGGGTCGTACGACTTTGATTGAAAAATCAAAAGTTCCTGCGTTGAAGGCTTGTCCACAACGTCGTGGTGTTTGTACACGTGTTTACACTACTACACCTAAAAAACCTAACTCAGCAATGCGTAAAGTTTGCCGTGTTCGCTTAACTTCAGGTTTTGAAGTATCAAGCTACATCGGTGGTGAAGGCCATAACCTGCAAGAGCACAGTGTTGTTCTTATCCGTGGTGGTCGTGTTAAAGACTTACCAGGTGTACGTTACCATACCGTTCGTGGTTCTTTAGACTGCGCTGGTGTTAAAGATCGTAACCAGTCTCGTTCTAAATACGGTACTAAACGTCCTAAGAAATAATCTTTTTAGATTAGCTTCTTAAGAACGTAGAACCGCAATCCTTTATCGTCTCGCTTGTCTGATTTCTGCATTTAATTTTGTAAAATTCAAGCGACGTGTAGTAAGGCCAGCGAACAGTACATGACACTTTGTACTCATGCTGGATAAACCTGAAGTGTCATATTTATAGGTGTTAAAATGCCAAGACGTCGCGTAGTTGCTGCCCGTGAAATCCTTCCGGATCCTAAGTTCGGCAGCCAAACAATCGCTAAGTTCATGAACCACGTAATGCAAGATGGTAAAAAATCTATTGCTGAAAGTATCGTTTACGGTGCTTTAGACCGCGTTCAAGAAAAATCTAAAGTAGATCCAGTTGAATTTTTCGAGACTACTCTTGAAAAAGTTCGTCCTATGGTCGAAGTGAAAGCACGCCGTGTTGGTGGTGCTACTTATCAAGTGCCTATGGAAGTACGCCCATCCCGTCGTACTGCCCTAGCTATGCGCTGGTTAGTAGACGCTGCTGCTAAGCGTTCTGAAAAAACTATGGCTTTACGTCTTGCTGGTGAGTTGCTTGATGCAGCTGAAGGTAAAGGTTCAGCGATTAAGAAACGTGAAGATGTGCATCGTATGGCTGAAGCCAACAAAGCCTTCTCTCACTACCGTTTCTAATAGGTTTAAAGACCTTAATCAGGAAGATGATAGGTCGGTTTTCACTGAACTATCGTCAAACACTTTAAGCTGCTC
Organism: Acinetobacter sp. TSRC1-2; assembly: GCF_049895885.1. Lineage (NCBI taxonomy): Bacteria > Pseudomonadati > Pseudomonadota > Gammaproteobacteria > Moraxellales > Moraxellaceae > Acinetobacter > Acinetobacter sp. TSRC1-2. The sequence continues at coordinate 2,357 of NZ_JAFCTF010000016.1, read as the reverse complement.
TTGCAGCTTTAAGTGTCCTGTTTTAAACAACAAATTTAGGAATGCAAGAAATCATGGCTCGTCAAACCCCAATTTCTCGTTACCGTAACATTGGTATTTCTGCTCACATCGATGCTGGTAAAACGACCACTTCAGAACGTATTTTGTTCTATACAGGTGAGAGCCACAAGCTAGGTGAAACTCACGAAGGTTCTGCAACTACGGACTGGATGGAGCAAGAGCAAGAACGTGGTATTACCATTACTTCAGCAGCAGTAACATGCTTCTGGGCAGGTATGGGCAATCAGTTCGAACAACATCGTATTAACGTAATTGACACACCAGGACACGTTGACTTCACAATCGAAGTTGAGCGTTCTATGCGTGTTCTTGACGGTGCGTGCATGGTTTACTGTGCTGTAGGTGGTGTACAACCTCAGTCAGAAACTGTATGGCGTCAAGCAAATAAATATAAAGTTCCACGTATCGCGTTCGTTAACAAAATGGACCGTACAGGCGCAAACTTCTTCCGCGCAGTTGAACAAATGAAAACGCGTCTTGGTGCGAATCCAGTGCCAATCGTTGTGCCAATTGGTGCAGAAGAAAACTTCCAGGGTGTTGTTGACCTAATTGAAATGAAAGCGATTATCTGGGATGAAGAATCTCAAGGTATGAAGTTCGAATATGGCGAAATTCCTGCTGATTTAGTTGCTACTGCTGAAGAATGGCGTACTAACATGATTGAAGCTGCTGCTGAAGCATCAGACGAACTCATGGACAAGTACCTAGAAGGCGTAGAGCTAACTAAAGAAGAAATCGTTGGTGGTATTCGTAAGCGTACTTTGGCTAACGAAATCCAACCAATGCTTTGTGGTTCTGCGTTCAAAAACAAAGGTGTTCAACGTATGTTGGATGCTGTTATTGAATTCTTACCAGCACCGACTGACGTTGAAGCAATTAAGGGTATCCTTGATGACAAAGCTGAGTCTGAAGGTTCACGTGAAGCGTCTGATGAAGCTCCGTTCTCTGCACTTGCATTCAAAATCATGAATGACAAATTCGTAGGTAACTTAACATTCGTTCGTGTTTATTCTGGTGTTCTTAAAGCGGGTAGCCCGTGTTATAACCCAGTAAAAATGAAGCGTGAGCGTGTTGGCCGTATCGTACAGATGCATGCAAATGACCGTAAAGATATCGAAGAAATTCGTGCAGGCGACATTGCGGCATGTGTAGGTCTTAAAGACACGACTACTGGTGATACATTATGTGATGAAAACCACGTAATTACACTAGAGCGTATGGAATTCCCAGAGCCAGTAATTGCACTTGCAGTTGAACCTAAAACTAAAGCTGACCAAGAAAAAATGTCAGTTGCTTTAGGTCGTTTGGCGAAAGAAGATCCATCATTCCGCGTACGTACTGATGAAGAATCAGGTCAAACAATTATTGCTGGTATGGGTGAGCTTCACCTTGACATCATTGTTGACCGTATGAAACGTGAATTCGGTGTTGAAGCGAACATTGGTAAACCAATGGTTTCTTACCGCGAAACAATCAAAAAGACTGTTGAGCAAGAAGGTAAGTTCGTACGTCAAACTGGTGGTAAAGGTAAATTCGGTCACGTATACGTACGTTTAGAACCGATGGATGCTGATTCTGATAAAGATTACCAATTCGTTGAAGAAGTTGTAGGTGGTGTTGTACCTAAAGAATTCTTCGGCGCGGTTGATAAAGGTATTCAAGAACGTATGAAGAATGGTGTATTGGCTGGTTACCCTGTTGTGGGTATCAAAGCGACATTATTCGATGGTTCTTACCATGATGTCGATTCTGACGAATTATCGTTCAAAATGGCGGGTTCTTATGCCTTCCGTGATGGTTTCATGAAAGCGGATCCAATCCTTCTTGAACCTATCATGAAAGTTGAAGTAGAAACTCCAGAAGACTACATGGGCGATATCATGGGTGACTTAAACCGTCGTCGCGGTATGGTTCAAGGTATGGACGATTTACCTGGTGGGACTAAAGCAATTCGTGCGGAAGTTCCATTGGCTGAGATGTTTGGTTACGCAACTCATATGCGTTCTATGTCTCAAGGTCGTGCGACTTATTCTATGGAATTTGCTAAATATGCTGAAACTCCACGTAACGTGGCTGAAGGCATCATTTCTAAATTCCAATCTGGCGGTAAAAAAGGTGACGACGAGTAATCTTTCGATTACTATAAGCCCAAACTAATTCATAGTTAAAAACCAAGTGCTCATGCAGTAACCCTGCATGAGTAGTTATAAAAGGAAGCTCTCATGGCTAAGGCTAAGTTTGAACGTAATAAGCCACACGTAAACGTGGGTACAATTGGTCACGTCGACCATGGTAAA
>NZ_JAFCTF010000015.1:0-106997 GCF_049895885.1 Acinetobacter sp. TSRC1-2 | reverse complement strand
CTGACCTTTGACCGTCTGTCTTCGGTGTTTGTATCCAACACGGTACATGAAGAAAACCAGCCGGCGCATTTGAAGCTGACCGATGCTTCAATTCCAGTCAACGTCAACCTGCCGAAATGGGATGAGCCTGCTCAGCGCTATTGCCCGGCGGGGGTTTATGAAATCATGGAAAACAATGACGGCTCGAAACGTTTTCAGATCAATGCAGCCAACTGTGTACACTGCAAGACCTGTGACATTAAAGATCCCTCTCAGAACATCACCTGGGTAACGCCGGAAGGCGGTGGTGGTCCGAATTATCCGAATATGTAAGGTTATTATTAAGTAAATATATCAATGTCCGAATATAGGAAATGGAAATCCTTTTTTTTATCAATAGGTGAAAAATAAGCTCAATGGAAGAACATGACAAGCTCCAGCCCCAATATAGAATATTGGTTTTATTGGCATCTATTGGCTTTTTTATGCAAGCCTTAGATACAACGATAATTTTCACAGCCTTACCTGCTATCGCTGAAAGTTTAAATGAAAATCCATTGGATATTCATGGAGTGATTATTGGCTATGTATTAGCAGTAGCCGCGGGGATTCCATTAAGTGGCTGGTTAGCAGATAAGTTTGGGCTAAAAAATACTTATTTTACAGCTATATTGATATTTACAGTGGCATCACTCGGTTGTGGTCTATCGCAAAATCTTGATCAACTCATTGGCTTTCGGATATTACAAGGTGTAGGTGGTGCTTTACTAATGCCCGTTGCAAGATTGGCATTGCTTAAAATTATTCCCAGAACACAATTTGTTTCAGCCATCAGCACCATGAATATTTCAGGTTTAATTGGTCCTTTACTTGGACCTGCCTTAGGGGGATGGTTAGTCAAAGTAGCAACTTGGCATTGGGTGTTTTGGGTGAATGTTCCAATAGGTTTAATTGGCTTATTTTTTACCCTTAAAGTCATGCCAAATATCACTGAAAAAAGTGTAAAGCGGTTTGATTTAAGTGGTTTTGTTCTGCTGCTCATTACAATGATAGGGATTGTACTTGGGATTGAAATGGCATCAAATCCCGAATTCTCAACTTCATTCATTACAGGGGTGCTGATCGCTTCAGTTTGTGCAGCGTTCATTTATGCCTATCATGCTCATCTGCATGAGCAGGCCTTATTTAGAGCTGAGTTATTTAAAAACAAGCTTTTTACGGTAGGAATTCTGGGAAATCTATTCGCCCGATTGGGTGGCAATTCATTGCCGTTTCTACTGCCCTTAATGCTGCAGATTGCTTTTGGTGTTGAACCCTTTATGGCGGGATTAATGATGACACCCTTAGTCTTGGGTTCGTTATTTTCCAAGCCAATCACGCGACCCATTATTCAAGCTCTGGGCTATAGAAGCTTTTTAATTCTCAATTCTGTGCTGGTGGGTTTATGTATTGCCAGTTTTTCATTAACGTCTATTGATACGTCCATTTGGTTTAGAGGATTGCATTTCTTTGTCTTTGGCATATTGAATTCCCTACAGTTTGTTGCCATGAACTCGCTAACTTTGAGTGAACTCAGCGCTCAGCAAGCGAGTAGCGGAAATAGTTTTTTATCCATGATTATGATGCTTTCAATGAGTATAGGAATTGCTTTGGCCGGAACATTGTTAAATATGTTTATGCAGCAGTCTGGTGCTCAAAACTCTGTCGATGCTTTTCACTATACGCTGCTATGTCTGGGAACAATTAACATCATTACGGCATTCATCTTTTCCCGAATTCCAAAAAATATGGCGACTTAAATCTTGCTATAGCACCGTAATTTCAGCCAATAAAACTTTTCATTGTGACAGTACAAAAAATGGAAGGATAGAAATAATCAAGGCTCTAAAATCAATATGACGAAATATCTTTAACTTAAGACTTTCAATATATTAAAGAGCCTTCGCAAGACATCACAAGGGTAACGCCTTAGGGCGGTGATGAATTACATTACCCACTTATGTAGAGGTTATTTATAGCTCTTCATTTTTAATTTTTAGGTAAAAACAGTCTCTTAGGAGGCTGTTTTTTTATAACTCATAGCAACATGAGTTTTATTCAATCAACACAGTTCATAAATATGTATGCTGTTTCGCTAAAGCCAGACGTCGTGATCAGTGTTTGATCCTACGACTTATTGATGACAGGGTGTATGAGGATCATAGACTTTTCCTTTTATACTGTGCTTTTGAAACAGGAGGTTGATATGCGCGATATTCCACCATTAAATGCTCTTAGAACATTCGAATGTGTTGCCAGACATAAAAGTTTTACTAAGGCTGCTGATGAATTATATGTAAGTCAATCTGCTGTAAGTCGTCAAATTACATTGATAGAAGAATATTTAGGTATCGAGTTTTTTAAACGCGAACGCTCGGGCATCAGTTTAACGGATGCAGGTGAAAAATATTATTCAGAAATTGGGCCTGCATTTAATAAGATCGCCATCGCAACACGCGGTATGAGTTCTTATCGACGTAATAATGATATTGCATTACGTGTTTATTCAACTTTTGCAGCAAAATGGCTAGTACGTCGACTCCAAAAACTGCATGCAGAAAATCCAAAGCTAAGAGTTAATATTAAAACAGCAATTGCACCTGTAGATTTTGCCACTGAAAGTGTAGATGCATCTATTCAATTTGGCGATGGCAGTTGGCCTGATGTAGAAAGCTTTTTTTTATGTAGTGATGAAATTCGACCTGTATGTAGCCCATCACTAATTAAACATTTAACACGTCCACCAGCACCACAAGATGTAAATAAATACACACTCATTCATTCAACGTATCGAAAATTAGACTGGGCGGACTGGCTATCTGCACAAGATATTCAAAGTGAAGAAACAGATCAATTTATCTTACCCAATTCACTATTAGCTTATCAGGCGGCACTCGATGGTATTGGTATCGCTATGGCCCAAACCAAAATGGTGGAGCAAGAAATCGAAAATGGAAGTTTGGTTTATTTTTCAGACTTCGTTTTAAAACGTGATTTAGGTTATTACTTAGTGATGCCACAAAATTCACCTAAACAAGAAAAAATCACAGAATTACGTGATTGGTTGATAGGTGAACTCAATTAAAAGGATTTATACGAAAATATGACCACCATTATTCAGCAGTATGCAAACTATGCAGCATTAGAAGCAAATCGCGATTTATCATCAGAAACCTTACATCACGCTAAACGTGTTGTTTTAGATTGGTTCTCGGCACTCTATCCTGGAATGGTGAGTGATGTAGGCTCTAAAATTATTGCCACTTTCGAGGATGAATTTGGCGTAGGTAAAAGCCGTATTCCAAGTTTAAATCAAACCGGTTTTTCCTCAGCTGCTGCATGGATTTTAGGTACAGCCTCTCATGCCATCGAGTTTGATGATATTTTCCGAGATGCAGTTTATCATCCGGGTGTACCGGTAATTAGCGCAGCATTGGCAGTTGCAGATGAATATAATCGTACAGGTTTAGAACTTTTAAAAGCTGTTGTTGTGGGTTATGAAGTTTCTACGCGTTTAGGTGCTGCCGTACAACCTTCGCATTACTCGTTTTTCCATACCACAGGTACGGTGGGTGCCATAGGCAGTGCAGCAGCAGCAGCCTTTTTAATAGATCCTGAAAATTCAGATTTATTCGCTCATGCAGTAGCAACAGCGACAACATTTGCATCGGGTTTACAGCAAGCCTTTCGTTCCGATGCGATGACCAAGGCACTGCATGGTGGTCACGCAGCGTCTATTGGTGTAACTGCGGCGAAGTCAGCGGCTAAAGGTATTACTGGTGCTTTGGATATTCTGGAAGGAGAGGTTGGTTTTGCTGCAGCATTATCCAAAGGTGCGAACTGGGAAACTGCTGTTGCAGGCTTAGGTCAAGACTACAATATCTGTAAAATGACACAAAAAAATCATGGATGCTGTGGTCATACTTTTGCCGCAATTGATAGTGCGATTGAAATTCGGCAAACTATTCTAGATCAAGGATTCGTACTTTCAGATGTGCAAAACATTGAAGTGCGTACCTATCAAACAGCGCTTGATGTAACCGGAAACTTTCGCCCTGAATCTGCATTCCAATGTCGTTTCAGTTTGCCTTATGTAGTGTCACATGGTTTTCTACATGGTAGTGTTCGCTTAAATGCATTTGAGGATGCGCAGCGATATTCAAAAGAAACACGCGAGCTGATGCAAAAACTGGTATTGGAAAGTGATACTGAATTAACAGCCAAGTTTCCAAAGCAACGTACAGCGAAAGTCAAAGTAATATTAAAAGATGGCCGAACTTTTGAACATTTCTCACCATGTCGCAAAGGCGATCCTGAAGCACCATTAACAGATGAAGATTTAGATAACAAATTTTTTGAATTGGTTGATGGGGTGATTTCATTTGAACAAGCAAAAATATTAAGAGATCAGATTTGGTCTTTAGATCAGATTGATGTTCATGCACTAAAAATCTAAAAAGTTTAATGTAATATTTAAAAGGAGGACTTTGTTCTCTTTTTTTATTTAAAAGATTCTTAAACAAATAAAAACCGAGCTAATTGATTCACTCGGTTTATTACAACATTTTGAATTAGATCATAGTTTAATGTGCAATTCTAACTGTCTTGATTTTCAGGAATTCGTGGATACCTTCAGCGCCACCTTCAATGCCTAAACCACTGTCTTTTACTCCGCCAAAAGGTGTTTCAGGTAAAGAAGCTTGCCAGTCATTAATACTGATCACGCCACTTTCAATTTCATTACTAATTCGCTCAATGTATTTGAAATTATTGGTAAATGCATAGGCTGCCAAACCAAATGGCAAACGATTTGCTTCAGTAAGTGCCTCATCTAAATCATTGAATGATCTTAGAATGGCAATCGGCCCAAAGGGTTCGATATGATTAATCTGAGCATCTAAGTTGGGTTGAACAATGACTGTAGGTGCATAAAAACAACCTGATAAATCTTTTAGTTTCTCCCCACCAGCTGAAATTTCGACACCAAGCTCACGTGCATTTTGGACTAGCTGATCAATGGCATCTAAGCGACGTACATTTTTAAGGGGACCCATTTGTGTTTGAGCATCAAATGGATTACCGACTTTAATTTGTTTCGCATACTCAGCAAACTTTTCACTAAAAGTAGTAAAAATTGATTGATGAATTAAAAATCGAGTAGGGGAAGTACAGACTTGCCCAGCATTGCGGTATTTTGCAGCAACTGCAGCTTTCGCTACTTTCTCTACATCGACATCTTCACAAATGATAACAGGGGCATGACCACCTAACTCTAGGGTGAGTTTTTTCAGATGTTTTGAAGCTTTTTCTGCAAGTGATTTACCAATAGAAGTAGCGCCTGTAAACGTGATCATTGCAATATCCGAAGATTCGCACAGAATATTCGAGATTTCTTCAGGATTGCCAAACACCATGTTAATTACACCTTTAGGAAATTCAAGCTCATCAATAATCTGTGCAATTTTTAGCGCGATACCAGCAGTTTCTTCTGAAGGTTTAATGACAATAGAACAGCCTGCAGCGAGTGCTGCACTAATTTTACGAGCAGGTGTAATCGCTGGCGCATTCCAGCCAGAAAAAGCAGCAACAACACCGACAGGTTCATACACAATGGTTTGTTTGATATTTGCAGTGCGTGGAGGAATGGTTTTACCGTAAATACGACGCGCTTCTTCACTCGCCCATTCAAACATTTCAGCAGCAGTTTGTACTTCCTTTCTGGCTTCAGCAAATGGTTTGCCCAGTTCTAAAGTAATTTGTTCAGCAAGTTCATCTACACGTGCATACATGAGGTTGGCAATTTGACGAATCTTTAGTGAACGATCATATGCCGTGGTTTTAGACCAAATTATATAGGCTTGTTTGGCTGATTGAATCGCTTCTTCGATATCTGTTGGCGACGTAAATGTCAACTCACCTAAGCTTTCTGCGGTAGCTGGGTTTAGAACGTCATAGGTGATTTTTGATGTTCCCTGACGAAAACTTCCTGAAATATACTGATTATATTGCATAATAAATGGCTCTATTAAGTGGATATTCCAAAGGCTTAAATACGAATTTTCTCGATTTCGTTTGCTTCAGCCCAAAAATCAGTCATTGAGGAGGTATCTTGTCCGTCTTTACCTGCATGACGAGCCAGTTGGAACATATTGCGTACTAAATTACCGACTGGAAGAGAAATCCCTGTGGATTGAGCAGCTTGACATGCCAGAGTTAGATCTTTGAAACCTAGAGCAATATCAAAACCTGGTGTTAAATCACCCTTCAAAACTTTTACTGGCCATTTTTCTTTTAACTGACCATTCGATGCCGTTGTCCCAGTTAATACTTCAAAAGTTTTTGTTGTATCTAATCCCAGACCTTTCGCAAGCACTAAAGCTTCAGAGTTTAATTGGCAATAACATAAAACCATTAAGTTATTGATCAGTTTCATGCGTGTTCCAGCACCTGGTTCACCACAATGCAGAACAGTCGTGCCCATTTTTAGCAATAAATCTTGTAAATAAGAAAATTCAGATTCTTCAGCACCTAGCATAAATAGAGATTGGCCTTTATCTGCATGTGCAGCCAGACGTCCTACTGGTGCATCTGCAAATTTAATATTCTTTTCTTGAGCATTTTGATATAACAAATCGACTGTGTCAGTATCAATTGTACTGAGTTCAATTAAGTATTTACCTTCCGCAAGATTAGCCAAAACTCCATTTTCACCGAGAATAACGTCTTTAGACTGCTTAGGACCAGGTAACATAGTAAAAACAACATCGACATTTTTTGCAATATCTTGAATGTTCTCAGCATTTTTACCGCCTAATTGAATGAATTTTTCAATTTGTGCAGGATTTAAATCAAATGCTGTTACATCTAAACCGTTTTTTACTAAGTGAGATGCAAGTGGGAAACCCATACGTCCTAGACCAATAAATCCAATTTTCATAATTCTTCCTTTACATTTACGAAATATAGCTTTCCTATAGAAAACAATTTCTCATATCACACCATAAAAGGGTAATAACTATTTGGAATGCTATGATGAGTTTAGGTAAAGTGGAATCGAGGAAAAATGTTGAGGAAAAATCACCATAGTGTGAATTTTTGGAAATTAAAAAATAGATTGATAAAGTATTATTAAAACAAATATAAGGATTTTAAGGAAAAAAGGATGATTCCTAATTATGAAGTATATGCAATTAAATATGCGGGTGTGACTAAAAAGGAATCAGATAATTTCATTTATAATGATCAACATGATGTTGATATGGGGTTGGATTTTTTTATCTGGGTAATTAAGCATCAAGATAAAGTTTGGTTAGTTGATTTGGGTTTTGGTGAAGAAGAAGCGCTGCGAAGAAATCGAAAATTGATTCATAAAATCGACGAAGCACTCAGTCTTGTTGGCATAGATCATACATTGATAGAAGATGTGATTATTACGCATATGCACTTTGATCACGTAGGGAATTTAGATTATTTTCCAACAGCAAAATTCTATCTGCAAGATGCAGAAATGAATTTTGCGACAGGAAGAAATATGTGCCATTCCTGTTTGTCTCATCCGTTTAATGTAAATGATGTGATTCAGATGGTACAGAATGTTTATAAAAATCGAGTTGTTTTTATCGATGGGACAAAAGAAATTGCACCTGGAATTAGCTTACATAAGGTAGGTGGTCATACAGGTGGGTTACAAGTTGTTCGCGTACATACTGAACGGGGCTGGGTTGTACTTGCTTCAGATGCATCTCATTTTTATCGAAATAAATTAGAAAAAAATCCATATCCTATTGTATTTAATATTGGTGAAATGATGGAAGGATTCAATTTACTTGATGAATTAGCATCCTCAGCAGATCATATTATTCCAGGACATGATCCAGATGTATTAACTCGTTATCCGCATCCAAATCTGAAACTTGCACCATTTGTTGCAGTGTTACATAAAGAACCCTTGCTATAAGTTCTAATTTTTCTCTTAAACCATTCTTTAATGAATGTTTTTTTTATTGCTCTTATTTTTAAAAATGTAATCTGGTGATGAGTTTTCAGACATATTGAGTTTTCAAATTCTTATATATTCCATCATATCTTTAGGCTTAAAAATAGCCGATTAACGTGTTTGGCCTATAAAAGGATTTTATATGGAAAAGTCATCCCCTTTGAATGCTAATTTAGTAGATATAAATGAGCAGGAAAAACAAAAGTTATTAAATAAACTACTCTGGAAAATAATGCCAATTTTATTTTTGGCATATATGTTTTCATTTTTAGACCGAGTAAATATTGGTTATGCCAAGCTTCAAATGCAGGATTATATTGGATTTACAGATATTCAATATGCATATGCCGCAGGTATTTTCTTTATTGGCTATGCGTTATTTGAAATTCCAAGCAACTTATTAATGGATAAAATCGGTGCCAGAAAAACTTTAACTCGCATTATGGTCTTATGGGGGCTTGCCTCAGCAGCTACTGTATTTATTACTACAGTAAATCAACTTTATATGATCCGCTTTTTACTTGGAATTTTTGAAGCTGGTTTTTATCCAGGTGTATTTCTTTATTTTAGTTATTGGTTCCCAAGCTATATGCGAGGTCGTGTTGCGGCAATTATTTTGGCAGGCTCATTAGTTGCCCCAATTATTGGTGGTCCTATTTCAGGGATCATCATGACCGAAATGGATGGGTTTTGGGGGTGGTTTGGCTGGCAATGGATGTTTTTACTAGAGGCTCTTCCAATTATTTTTATTGGTATTTTTTGTCTATTTTATCTTTCCGACAAGCCAAGTACATCAAAATGGCTTACTGATCATGAAAAAGTGATGCATCAAAAAATGATGAATGATGATGTAGGGAGTAAAGCTACTCATCATGATAAATCAGCTCATTCAATGTCAAATATTCTCAGTTGTATGTCTGATGCACGCATATATTTACTTGCATTTTTAGCCTTTGCGACATATTGCGGCAACTATGGTTTCAGCTTTTGGCTACCGACTATGATTAAGGATATGGGTGTGACCAATATTGCGCATATCTCATTTTATGCCGTGATTCCATTTTCGTTAGGCGCTGTCGGTTTATTTCTTATTACGCGTAGTTCAGATAAACGTCGAGAGCGTCGCTGGCATTATGCCTTGTCGATGGTATTTGCAAGTTCAATGCTGGTGCTTGCTGCATATTGGGAGGGTGGCATCATTTCCCGCTTAATCATTCTAGGTTTTGCAAGTTTTGGCTTTATGGGTGGGATGGCTCTCGCATGGACCTTACCAACGGGTTATTTAGATGGGAAAACGGCACCTGTGGGTATTGCTTTAGTCAGCACGCTTGCTACGACAGCAGGTTATTTTGCACCTTGGATTATGGGTGTAATGCGTGAACACTTTGGAACGAATCAAGCGGCTCTTGTCAGTATTGCAGCAGTCATGTTGTTGGCATCAGTTTTGATGATGTTTGTTGTACCCGCCAAAGCAGTGTATGTCAGCAAAAAATAAGACCCCATAATCAAGGAAGAATTATGAAAATACCAGTGAAAATCTCACTGGTGATGGGGTTTATTTTGCCTCTATCACCAGCTGTTTGGGCAGATCTTTTTGATCAAGATAAGCTAACTGTCATTAATAAGAATTTCTATTTTTATCGTGATTTTAGAAATGGCGGTTATAATCCCTCAGGCGCTAATGTAAATGTTCCAATTTCAGAAAAAGAAGGTTATCGAAGTGAATGGGCGCATGGAATTATTGCAAATTACAGCTCAGGCTATACCGATAGTCTTATTCAATTCGGCTTTGATGCCTATGGTTTACTTGGTATAAAACTTTATAGTGATGAATATAAAACAGGTACGAATCTTCTTGAATTTGATCCTGTAACAGGTAAAACAAAAGCGGCATTTGGCGAGCTTGGTGGTGCATTAAAACTTAAATACAACGATACCGTTATTACCTATGGTAACCAATTTCCCAACATTCCTGTCATTGCCATGAGTACTGTACGATTGCTACCTACGGTAAGTACTGGTCTAACACTGCAAGATAAAACCATTAAAGATATGACCTTAAATGCAGGTTATTTTTATCAAATGAATCCATTTGATTCGACTAAAAACTTAAATTATTTTACGACAGATTATTCTTCGGGTATTAAAGCGGACAGTCTTAGCTTTATTGGCGGTACATATAAGTTACAAGATGGATCAATTACAGTCTATGCTTCCGAATTGGCGGATGTATGGAATCAGTATTTTTTAGGTGTCAGCTATCAGCATCCGTTGTCATCAAATAATGAAAATTTACGCTTTAATTTATCCAGTTATGCAAATAATGATACAGGCGATCGACTCGGTGGCGAGATTGAATCCTATATCGCGTCGACATTGCTGAGCTATCAAAAAGGCAGTCATACATTTACGGCAGGTTACCAGCAGGTTTTTGGAAATGAACCATTTGACTGGGTAGGTTTTTCCACAATGGGAGCAAATAAATCTATTTTAAATGCCGTCAATTTTTCTACGTTCTCTGAAGCTCAAGAAAAATCATGGCAATTAAAATATGAATTGGATTTAGCCGAATATGGCCTACAGGGATTAACACTCATGGGGCGTTATATGTATGGCTGGGATATGAATAATAGTCATAGCAATAATCCATATTACACAAAGCGGCATATTTATGACCAAAATGTTAATAATAAACATTGGGAAAGAAACTTTTTAATTAATTATAAAGTTTCAAGTGGTTTTGCAAAAGGGACAGATATTAAGTTGGTTCAATCAACTCATCGTGCAACTAAAGGCTATAGATATAATGATATCGACGAATTTCGTATAATTTTTGAATATCCGCTGAGTTTTTAAGTCTTTGAAAGCCAAATTATTTAATTTGGCTTTTTTATTAAAAATAAAAATGATAGGTCTTTTTTAAAATATTCATGAGTACATAACTTATTTGAAAACTTGAAAGTACTTTCATCTTTATTATTTTCTTATGTAGTTTACATATGGAAGAGTAAGGATGAACTTCAATTTAACCGAAGAACAAAATGCATTTGCGGACTCAGTTCGTAAGTTCGCTCAAAAGGAACTTGCAGATGGCGCATTAGAACGTGCGCACTCACATGACTATCCATGGGATGTGGCAGCCAAGCTCTCGGAAATGGGCCTACTCGGAATTACCCTGAAAGAAGAAGATGGCGGTATTGGTGGTGAACTCATGGATGCCGTGATTGCCATTCAAGAGTTAGCCTTAGTTTGCCCCAAAAGTGCAGACGTGGTTCAGGCGGGTAACTTTGGTGCAATTCGTACATTCGCAGAATATGCATCACCATATTTAAAAGAAAAATTCTTACCTAACCTTTTGGCCGGTAAAACACTACTTGCTTTAGGTATGAGTGAGCCAGGTGCTGGCTCATCAGTGACTGAGTTAAAAACATCAGCAGTTGAAGATGGCGATCACTACATCATCAATGGTTCAAAAGTCTTTTCAACCCATAGCCCACATGCAGACACGTTTCTGGTTTATGTTCGTTTTGGCGAAGGTTTAGACGGTATTGGTTCAGTCATCGTCGAGCGTGGCACACCAGGTTTTGAGGTGGGTCAGCCTTCAGCATTTATGAGCGGTGAAGACTGGTGTCAGCTGTATTTTGCAGACTGCCGTATTCCTAAAGAAAACATCTTATTGGGTCCTGGCGGTTTCAAAAAACAAATTTCAGGTTTTAACGTAGAGCGTATTGGCAATGCATCACGTGCATTAGCATTGGGTCGTCATGCCTTCAATGTCGCGCGTCAGCATTGTTTAGACCGTGAGCAATTCGGCAAACCACTGTGTGAATTTCAAGGCTTGCAATGGAAATTCTCTGAAATGGCACTGAAGCTTGAATCTGCTCAGCTTTTACTTTACCGCGCAGCAGTGAATGCTGATGGTGGCTTGCCGTCAGCCTATGAAACCAGTGTGGCGAAACTGTCCTGTAACCTAGCAGGTTGGGAAGTATCTAACGAAGCATTGCAAGCGATGGGTGGCTACGGCTATTCAACAGAATCATTGGTTGAATACTGTGTGAAGCGTACTCGTGGCTGGATGATTGCGGGTGGATCGATTGAAGTACTCAAAAACCGAATTGCAGAAGATGTATTTGGCCGTCGTTTTAATCAACGTGCTAAGTAAAAAAAAGGTAGTATTCACAGGATAAGTGAATATTCAAATGGAATGAAAATTGATTATTTGCAAAGGAAAATTGTATGCATGTAGCAACAGTAGCCGGTGATGGAAGCGGCAATAAAAAGTGGAAATTAGCATTTTTTTTATGTTTTCTAGCTTTGGTGGTAGATGGGGCAGATGTAATGATGCTTTCTCTGAGCCTATCTAAAATCACAGCAGATTTTGGATTAACCAGTGTTGAAGCGGGAATGCTTGGAACGGTCACTATCTTAGGTATGGGTATTGGTGGTATTTTTGGCGGTTGGGCGAGTGATAAATTTGGCCGAGTCAAAGCGATTGCTGCTTCCGTATTTCTTTTTTCAATTTTGACAGGATTATTAAGCTTTACCTCAAACATTTATGAATTCGCTGCACTCCGTTTCTTTTCAGGTTTGGGCTTAGGAACAGTATATATTGTCTGTGCAGGTCTAATTGCTGAGTATGTTCCAACTAAGCATCGTACAACCACCATTGCAGCGCTACAAACAGGATGGACATTTGGTTATATTCTAGCTTCAGTTATGGCAGGTGCTATCATTCCAGAGCATGGCTGGAGAATGATGTTCTTGTTAAGTAGTTCAGCGGTTGTACTTGCAATTTTAATTTACTTTTTTGTTCCTGAGTCAGAATCTTGGAAAAAAGAGCAAGCTACGCTTAAGACAAATAATGGTGTGGCTGTTAAACAAGCATCAAGTTTTAAACTTGTTTTCCAAGATAAGGCTGTACTTAAAATTTTAGCTCTATGGATGTCAGCCAGTGCTTTGTTACATATTGGGTATAATGGCGTAAACCATTGGATGCCACATTATATAGAGCATGAAATGGGTCTTGATTTTAAATCAATGACTTACTATATGATTGGTAGCTATACAGCAATGATTTTAGGTAAATTGTTTGCTGGTGTCTTAGCTGACAAAATAGGCCGACGTTTTAGCTTTGTTTTTGGTTCTGTTTCAACAGCAATCTGTTTATTTTTGATTGTAAATTTTCATACACCTGGAAATATCATGTACTTCTTGGTGGCTTTTGGATTCTTATATGGTATGCCATTTGGCGTATACAGTACTTATATGAGTGAAAGTTTCCCAACAAAAATTCGCGGTACAGCTTTAGGTACCGCACATAATGGTGGGCGTTTAGGTTCAGCACTTGCTCCATTGCTAGTCGGTTATGTTGCTTCAGGCGGTTCAATGGGTGCAGGTTTCATTGTATTAGCACTTGCATATTTACTGTGTATGATCCCATTATTCTTCGTCCGAGAAAAAATGTTTGATCCCGCAGCAAAAACTCAAACTGAGAGTACAGATAATATTCAATCAGCTTCACAGGTTAAAATTGAGCGAACGACCGCTTAAGTTTATGACTGGATAAAACGCCTATTCTTAGGCGTTTTTTTATTTTACATTTTCGCAAATAAGTCATAGCGTGATGATTTATTTGAAAACACAAAAGCCATAAAACACCTATTCTAGTTTTATAAGATTTGTTGCAAGTAGAGCTAGAAATATGGACTTTAATTTAACCGAAGAACAAAATGCATTTGCGGACTCAGTTCGCAAGTTCGCTCAAAAAGAACTTGCAGATGGCGCACTGGAACGTGCCCATTCACATGACTATCCATGGGAAGTTGCGGCGAAGCTCTCAGAAATGGGCCTACTCGGAATTACCCTAAAAGAAGAAGATGGCGGTATTGGTGCTGAACTCATGGATGCCGTGATTGCCATTCAGGAACTGGCTTTGGTTTGTCCGAAAAGTGCTGACGTGGTTCAGGCGGGTAACTTTGGTGCCATCCGTACTTTTGCAGAATACGCATCTCCCTACTTGAAAGAGAAATATCTTCCTGACCTTCTGGCAGGCAAAAAACTACTCGCTTTAGGTATGAGTGAACCAGGCGCAGGCTCATCGGTGACTGAACTGAAAACCTCAGCAGTTGAAGATGGCGATCACTACATCATCAATGGCTCTAAAGTCTTTTCGACTCATAGTCCCCATGCTGATACTTTCCTGATCTATGTACGCTTTAGTGCAGGTCTGGATGGTATTGGTTCTGTGATTGTTGAACGTGGTACGCCAGGCTTTGACGTAGGTCAACCTTCAGCCTTCATGAGTGGTGAAGAGTGGTGTCAGTTGTATTTTGAAAACTGCCGTATCCCTAAAGAAAATGTCTTGCTTGGTCCAGGCGGTTTCAAGAAACAAATTTCAGGCTTTAACGTAGAGCGTATCGGCAATGCCTCGCGTGCTTTGGCGCTTGGCCGTCATGCCTTTAATGTAGCCCGTCAGCACTGCCTGGATCGTGAACAGTTCGGCAAAGCACTTTGCGAGTTTCAGGGTCTGCAATGGAAGTTTGCAGAAATGGCACTCAAGCTCGAATCAGCACAACTATTACTGTACCGTGCAGCGGTGAATTCTGATGGCGGTTTGCCTTCAGCCTATGAAACCAGTGTGGCGAAACTGTCCTGTAACCTAGCAGGTTGGGAAGTATCTAACGAAGCACTGCAAGCGATGGGTGGCTACGGCTATTCAACAGAATCATTGGTTGAATACTGTGTGAAGCGTACTCGTGGCTGGATGATTGCGGGTGGATCGATTGAAGTACTCAAAAACCGAATTGCAGAAGATGTATTTGGCCGTCGTTTTAATCAACGTGCTAAGTAAAATATAAAAGGACTTAGAGAAATGAACTCAATGCTTAAAGAAGATAAAACCTTATCCAATGCGTTACTTAAACCCAAATCAGTGGCATTGGTTGGTATTTCTGATGACGTCAGTAAAACTGCTGGTCGCCCTTTGCATTTTTTAAGAAATGCAGGGTATAAGGGCACGATCTACTGTATTAATCCTCGCCGAGAAACAGTTCAAGGTGAAAAAGCTTTCCCATCACTGACAGCGCTTCCTGAAGTACCTGATCATGTCTATGTACTGACGGCAGCAGATTTAGCACTCGAAGTGGTTGAAGAATGTGGAAGACTCGGTGTACCTGTGGTGACCTTGATTGCCAGCGGTTTCAGTGAATCTGGGCATGAAGGCATTGAGCGAGAAAATAAATTACGTGAACTGAAAGCCAAATATCAGACACGCATTCTAGGTCCTTCTAGCTTAGGTATTGTCAATTTATATGAAGACCTGTTTTTAACCGCCAATGCGGCATTTGCAGAACCGGGTTTACCTAAAGGAGATATTTTCTGTGCTTCGCACAGTGGCAGCATGATTGGTTCTTTAACTTCACGTGGTCGTAACCATCACACTGGTTTTTATGGCCTAGTTTCAGTAGGTGGTGAAGTTGATTTAAGTGTTGGTGAAATCTGTTTAGCGACTTTGGATAATCCAGATATTCATGGCTATATGCTGTTTTTGGAATCTATGCGCCATGCAGATAAACTACGTGAATTCGCAGTAAAAGCAGCAGAGTTAAATCGTCCAGTGGTGGTGTTTAAACTTGGACGTTCACAAGTTGCTGCCGATCTTGCGGTTTCACATACAGGTTCTATGGCGGGGGAAGATGCAGTTGCAGAGGCATTCTTTAAAGATTGTGGTATTGCACGTGTAGAAACTTTGGATGGTTTTTTAAATGCAATTCCTTTACTCAGTAAAGTTGAACCGCAAACAGCGAATCAGAAAAAAATCAATGTAGGCGTATTGACCACGACTGGTGGCGGGGCAGCGATGGTCGTGGATCAGCTGGGTATCCGTAACGTTTCAGTGGTTTCTCCAACAGAAGACACGATTGCCAAACTGAATGAACGTGGTGTAGAAGTTTCAGCTGGTGGAATTATTGACCTGACTTTGGCTGGCACAAAATATGAAGTCATGAAAGCAGCTTTAGAAGTACTTGACGATGCACCTGAGTTTGATCTGGTACTCGTTGCTTCAGGATCTTCAGCGCGTTATCACCCAGACCTTGCAGTAAAACCAATTGTAGACAGCATTGCGACCTATAAAAAACCTTTAGTTAGTTTCCTTGTACCCGATGCGCCGGAAGCCTTAAAGCAACTAAAACAAGCTGGTGTACCATGTTTTCAGTCACCTGAAGCCTGTGCAGATGTCATCAATGCAGCATTCTCACGTCGTATACCAACTGCTATTCCTCAAGTAAGCAGTAAAGAATTTGCAAATACTGTAACCTTAGATGAAGATTCTGCTTACAAGTTATTACAACCTTTAGGTATTCAAAATGCGCCTTATCAGGTGCTATCAATCGATGATTCTGCGGACCATTTGACGATTGAATATCCAGTTGTGGTTAAAGTTTTACATGATCAAATTAGCCATAAAACCGAAGTAGGTGGGGTGATTCTGCATGTGAATAATGCAAATGATCTCACAACTGCTATTGCACAAATCAAGCAGAATGTAGAACAGCATTGCCCTGAACTGATTGTCGAAAAAGTTTTAGTACAGTCGATGGTGAAAGGTTTAGGCGAAGTTCTGGTCGGCTTTAAGCGCGATAAAGACGTGGGTCCGATTGTCATGCTTGCTGCAGGTGGTGTACTAACTGAACTGTATAAAGACAGCGCAATGCGTTTAGCACCTGTCACACTTGAATCTGCCTATGAAATGATTTCGGAAGTCAAAGGCTTAAAAGCATTAGATGGTTTCCGTGGCAAAGCTAAAGGTGATTTAAAAGCAGTTGCAGAGACGGTTGTGGCATTTTCTCGATTGGCATTGTCAGAAGAATATTACATTGAAGAAGCAGAAATGAATCCTCTGATTGTCAATGTCCAAGGTCAGGGTGTCACTGCAGTGGATGCACTGGTTCATATTGCGAAAGAGGGTTAAATCATGACGGATACCATTCATTTTGAAACCGAAGACTCAATTGCCGTTATTGTAATTGATAACCCACCCGTGAATACAGGTTCATGGTCTGTACGAAAAGGTTTACTCGACGCTGTAGAGAAATTTGCACAAGATGATGCCCTGACTGCAGCGGTGATTATTGGCAAAGATAAAAACTTTATTTCGGGTTCAGACTTAAAAGAATTTGGCAAGCCAATTGCCTTACCAGAACTACCACAAGTGATCGAAGCCATTGAGAAATGCCCTAAACCTATTATTGCAGCAATCAGTGGTGCAACATTGGGTGGCGGTTATGAATTAGCACTTGGTTGCGATGCTCGACTTGCTGCACAAAATACGCTGGTCGGTTTACCAGAAGTGACTTTAGGTATGTTGCCTGGTGCAGGTGGCACACAGCGTTTGCCTCGTCTTATTGGTATAGGACCAAGTATTCAAGTGATTTGCAGTGGCAAACGTATCAAAGCGCCAGAAGCGTTAAAACTGGGCATGGTGGATGCGATTGCAGAAGGGGACTTACGTCCTTTCGCTATTGAATTTGCCAAGACTGCAGTCAAAAATCCGCTCTCTTTGAAATCTGTTGTGAAAGATGAATCTGCTGAACTGGATGCAATTGTAAAGAAAGCATTAAGAGCAGGAAAGCACCGTCCGCAAGTGCAGGAATCAATTCGCCTGATTAAGGCAACAGCGGAACAGGAATTTTATGTAGCCTTAGCTGAAGAGCGTCAAGTGTTCCAGAAATTACGGGTGGCCGACGATGCCTTTGCATTAAGACACCTATTCTTTGCTGAAAGCAGCGCAAAAAAAGCCATTAATTTAAAAGAAGCTGTTCTTAAACCGCTTAAAAATATTGTAGTTGTCGGCGCAGGCACTATGGGAACTGGTATCGCTGTTTCTGCATTGAAGGCTGGCTTTCATGTAACAGTCTATGACCAATCCAAGTCAATTTTGGTGCAATGCAAATCAAAAATTGATGCCATCTATGAAAAAGATATTGCCTCTGGCCGAGCTAAAACTGAACAGCGAGATGCCCAGCTGGCACAGCTTGAATTATCTGATCATGATTCTGCTTTTGAAAATGCCGATTTGGTCATTGAAGCCATCTTTGAAAATTTAGCAGTAAAGCAAAATTTAATTAAGCAGATTGAAAATATTGCATCTTCAAGCACCATTATCGCCAGTAATACCTCTTATATTGATCTGGATGAAATTGCAGAAGTGAGTTTACGTCCGGAAAACATCGTCGGTATTCATTTCTTCAATCCTGCGTATATTATGCGTTTAGTTGAAATCATTCATGGCAATAATACTTCACAAGAAGTGATTTCAACGGCTTTTGGCTTTGTACAAAAACTCGGAAAATTACCGATTCTCTGTAAAAATTCCTTTGGTTTTATTGGCAACCGTATATATTCAGCATATCGCTATCAATGTGAGTTAATGCTGGAAGAAGGGGCTTTGCCAAATCAAATTGATAATGCCATTGAAAGCTTTGGTTTCAATATGGGACCCTTTGCAGTCGGTGATTTATCTGGATTGGATATTGCATGGAATATGCGTCAAGCCAATGCAGCTAAACGTAATTCTGCAGCGCGCTATGTTTCAATTCCAGATCAAATCTGTGAAGCAGGCCGCTTTGGATGCAAGACTGGCGCAGGCTATTACAATTATGCGGACGGGATTAAACAAGTTGATCCATTTGTATCAGAACTGATTATCAAGACATCTGCAGATAAAAAAATCGAACGTCAAGAATTCAGTTCAGAGCAGATTGTTGAGCGTGTTTTGCTCACTATGTCTAATGAAGCTGCATTGCTGTTGGCTGAGGGAGTCACTACACGGATGAATGATATCGACTTGGTCATGGTCAACGGGTTTGGTTTTCCTAAATGGAAAGGTGGACCAGCATATTGGGCTGCAAGACAAGATTTGAATAACCTGTATACCAAACAAAAAGCTTTAGCAGAAGTAACAGGTGCGGGCTTTATAGCAGGAGATCTATCAATTTTTCAGAAACTTGCTAAAACAGCTTAACTCTAAATTTATTATTGAAGCGTGCCTATTTGCCTGACGAAAGTCGGGCTTTTTTTTGCCTGAATGTGATGAGGCTGTGATTTTTTGGAAATTGTCACGGATTTCAGATCCATATAATCAAGCTAAGAAAAATTTAACCCTAGCGATGTCATATTTTATGAATGATCGGACTGAATTGTCCATGAGTGTGTTAATGACACCAGATATGGCAAATTTCTCTGGCAATGTGCATGGCGGAACAATTCTAAAATTACTTGATCAAGTTGCATATGCCTGCGCCAGTAGCTATTCGAGTGCCTATGTCGTGACATTATCGGTAGATAAAGTTCTGTTTAAAGAACCAATCAAAGTTGGTGAAATGGTCACTTTTCTTGCCACAGTAAATTATGTGGGCAGAACTTCCATGGAAATAGGTATTCGTGTCGAAGCGCAAAATATACGCAATGGAACAACACGGCATACCAATAGCTGTTATTTCACCATGATTGCAGTCAATGAACAGGGTAAACCTCAACCGATTCAGCCGTTGGATTTAAACACGTCGCTTAAACAATGTCGCTTTGATGCAGCACTCAAGCGTAAAAAATTGAGACTGCAGTTGGCTTAAAGATCAATAAACAGAATATCTGAAAGGAAAAAATGATGAAAAATGCTTATATCGTGGATGCAGTTCGTACTCCCTTTGGCCGTTATGCAGGTGGTTTGGCTACTGTGCGCACCGATGATTTGGGGGCATTGCCGATTAAAGCTTTAATGGAACGCAATCCATCTATTCAGTGGGGATTGGTGGATGATGTGATTTATGGATGTGCCAACCAGGCAGGGGAAGACAACCGAAATGTCGGCCGTATGTCTGCGTTATTGGCAGGCTTGCCATATCAAGTTCCTGCAACGACGGTGAATCGCTTATGTGGATCATCCTTAGATGCGATTGCTATGGCAGCTCGTGCAATTAAAGCAGGAGAGGCCGACTTAATTATTGCTGGTGGTGTTGAATCCATGACACGTGCACCATTTGCGATGGGAAAATCTGAAGGGGCATATGGTCGCAGTCAGAAAATTGAAGATACCACCATGGGCTGGCGTTTTATCAATCCCAAATTGAAAGAAATGTATGGTGTAGAAACCATGCCTCAAACTGCTGAAAATGTAGCAGAACAATTTAAGATTAGCCGTATTGATCAAGATAAGTTTGCACTGGAAAGCCAAAAACGAACTGCAATAGCTCAACAAAATGGTTTTTTTGATAAAGAAATTATTCCAGTGACCATTCCACAGCGTAAAGGTGAGCCTATTGTCATCTCTCAAGATGAGCATCCACGTGCATCTACTACAGCTGAAGGTTTGGCAAAACTGAAACCCGTGGTAAAAGCAGATGGTAGTGTGACTGCGGGCAATGCATCTGGGATCAATGATGGTGCAGCTGCATTGCTTATTGCTTCGGATGAGGCTTTAGAAAAATATAATTTAACACCGCGTGCACAAATTATTGGTGCAACGACCATTGGGGTTGAACCACGCATTATGGGCTTTGGGCCAGCACCTGCGATCAAGAAGTTATTGGCACAAACGGGTTTAACGCTTGAACAAATGGATGTGATTGAACTGAATGAAGCATTTTCTGCTCAAGCTTTAGCATGTACGCGTGATTTGGGACTTGCAGATGACTGTGACAAAGTGAATCCAAATGGTGGCGCGATTGCTTTAGGACATCCATTAGGTGCTTCAGGAGCGCGTTTAGTCACGACTGCTTTGAATCAACTTGAAGCGATAGATGGCAACTATGCACTGTGTTCGATGTGTATTGGTGTAGGGCAGGGTATCGCACTTATTATCAGCCGAAAATAAAACAGATAAACCCATGATCTCTATGTTTGGTAGAGATCATTTTATTGAATGTATTTGCATGATTTACAGTGAATAAATAATTGATCTGAACTTGCAAATAGCTAAAACCTTTTTGAAAATCAAAAAAGCTGGATGAGAATTAACATGTATTCATGAGGAATATGAATCATCATTTTTATGACTTATTTCAGCTTCTAAAAAATTCAAAAAGACATGGATGTAATATATTTAAATATTGGAGATTTTCATGCGACTATTGGTAAATAGCCTTGCATTAACGGTAATAACTTTCATGTTTAACAATGCTTATGCAGGGGAGCCTGAACAGCAACAAATACAAGAGTTGCGTAGTGAACTCGAAGCAGTAAAGGCATGGATTCAACAACAAAACTTAAATACCCCATGGTCACCCCATACTCAAGTTGAATCATCACCCATCCCAGTAAATTTAACATCAGATATTTATCAAAAAACTGCTGAAACTTCTTCATTGAAATGGAAATCAAAGGCCGGAGCAGAAGTTAATCTTTATGGTTTTGTACGTGCTGATACTGCCTATCAAATTGAAGGGGGAGATGCTATTTTTAACCGCATAAATAAAATTGCATTGGATGGTGATTTAAATAAAAAATCAACAGAAGATAGATTTGATTCAACATTAACGACAACACGTATAGGCATAGATTTTAAAACCCCTGTTGAAGATATGGATGTTGCTGGAAAAATTGAAGTTGATTTTCGAGGTGGGGATAAAAATGAAACTTTACGTATACGCCATGCCTATTTAACTCTTAATAATTGGTTAATTGGTCAGACTACATCATCATTTCTTTCCACAGAAACCTCACCTGAAATGTTAGATTTTAATGGTTTACTTGGTGGCGGAACATTCCGTACACCCATGGTTCGCTATAGCAATAAGATTGATCCAAATACACAATATTTCCTAGGCCTTGAAAAAGGAAATGAAGATAACCGATTACCTACTGCTACTGCGAAAATCAGTCATAAATTTGCCGATGGATCAGGAATGTTTACAGGCCGAGGTCTAATTCAGGAAGTACGTGCACGTGACGTGAATAACGAAACTTCATTAGGCTGGGGTATTGGCTTAGGCTTAAGTTACCAAGCTATGGATAAATTGGCACTAAATGCTAATTATTCACATATTGCAGGTGATAATAAGTATTTGTTATATAATACTAATAATTATATAAAGAAAGGTGATGATATTGATTTGATTGATCTCGATACATTTACTGTTGGGGCAACATATAAATTCAATTCAAAATTACGTAGTACGATAGCGTACAGTGCAATGTATTATGATCAAAATGTGGAAAAGGGAAATGATAAGCTTCAACAAGGCTGGCTCAATGTAATGTATAACCCCGTAAAACCAATTACAGTTGGTCTGGAGTATGTATATGGTGAGCGTGAAACTGTTGATGGTCTATCAGGGACAGATAATCGTTTAGAAGTTATGGTGAAATATGAGTTTTAATTTTAAATAAATTGTAAGGAATAGAATTTTTCTATTCCTTATTTAATTTGAAGATGATAGTTTTCTTAAATAAGAATTTCTGTATATAATTTATATTTTAATCAATTTAACTTATGTTTTCCTGAAGTTTATTTCATATAATAAATCATATAAATTTTATTTTAATTATAATAACTTATAGTTTTGTTGTTCATAAAATAATATTGTTTGGTTCATGAACTTGATCGATGAAGTGATAATACAGCTGTTCATGACAAATAATGATGATCTGATTTTGTGGTGTACGTCCTGCTCTATATGAATAGCAACCAATTTTCTAGACACTTTAAAGTTAGATATGGACTGCTCCCAGTATCTTAGACAAATATCGTCTATTCTTTTTGCACAGGAGAAAACATTATGAGTGGACAACGATATACCCCAGAAT
The DNA here is from genome assembly GCF_049895885.1 of Acinetobacter sp. TSRC1-2. Taxonomy (NCBI): domain Bacteria; kingdom Pseudomonadati; phylum Pseudomonadota; class Gammaproteobacteria; order Moraxellales; family Moraxellaceae; genus Acinetobacter; species Acinetobacter sp. TSRC1-2. The sequence goes on along the minus strand of NZ_JAFCTF010000015.1, from coordinate 84,181 downwards.
TTAAAGACGAAGCTATAAAATTAATTACTGAACGAGGATATTCTGTCACTGATGTAGCGGAACGTTTAGGTGTATCACAACACAGTATTTATAAATGGTTAAAGGCGATACAGCCTTTACGCAACAACCCTGATGAACATGAATTGCTCGAAGCAAAGAAAGAGATCCTCCGTCTTAAAAGTCAACTTAGACAAACTGAAGAGGAACGGGACATACTAAAAAAGGCCGCAAGGTACTTTGCAAGTCTGCCCGAGTAAAGTATCAGTTTATTCTTGAGTACAGTAATCAATTTAAGATTAAAACGATGTGTCGGGTTTTAAAGATTGCTCGTGCTGGTTATTACGCTTGGTTGCATGAACCCGAATCAGGCAGAACTATTGAAGATAAACGGTTATTACAGCTCATCCGATCTTCTTATGATGCTAGTTATGGTATTTATGGTTATCGTCGCATTACTTTGGATCTTAAAGAACTAGGTGAAGGCTGTGGCCCGAATCGTGTACTGAAGATCATGAAAAACAATGGTATTGCAGCAGTTAGAGGATACAAGAAGCATAAAAGTTATGGCCGTGGTCGTCCTCAGATTGTGCCACCCAACCATTTAAATAGAGAGTTTGTTGTGAATACTCCGAATACTTCCTGGGTAACTGATATTACCTATATTCGGACTTGGCAAGGCTGGTTATATCTGGCTGTAGTGCTTGATTTATATTCGAGAAAAGTGATCGGTTGGTCAATGAAACCAACTCTTGCTAAGGATATTGTTCTTGATGCACTACTCATGGCAGTATGGCGACGCAGACCCGATGAACCTGTGATCATACACTCAGACCAAGGCTCACAATACAGTAGTGGAGACTGGCAGAAATTCTGTCAAAAGCATAATTTAATTCCCGGTATGAGTCGCAGAGGAAACTGTTGGGACAACGCTGTTGCTGAATCTTTTTTTAGCAGTTTAAAGAAGGAAAGAATTAAAAAGAGAATCTATAAAACACGAGAAATGGCTCGTGCGGATGTGTTTGATTATATCGAAATGTTCTACAATCGAATCAGGCGTCATTCGCATCTCGATGGTATGAGCCCAGAAGCATTCGAGACAGCTTCAAAATGAGGCTATCTCATGTCTAAGATACTGGGAGCAGTCCAGATAAAGTGGCTAATAAATGAAGTGGTTATAAGTAGTAAAAAAAAGTCAGAAAAATTTAAAAATGAAGTAGTCAAAAAAGTCATAGTATTGCACATAATGTAACCCAGCTAGTAACTATGACCCCATAACCTATATATGAATCACATATTCAATTAACTATTCAACTTTCTTCTTTTTATCATGTCGATAATTTTTTGTACCAGGGTTTGACATCATAATGTTTGAGATTGAACGTTCTATAGATGTCCGCAATCCATCAAATAGCTGGACTTCATTTGAGGTTTGAAGATAGTCCAATATATTTTCGCTAAAGTATTCTATTATTTCCTTGGGATTTCTGATTCTAAATTGGTTACTTTCGGCCAATTTGATGAGATGTGAAAGATCTGGAAATGTCTTGCTACCAGCCAGTTTGAGTGCCATTTTATTATCAATGGACTCATAGATCAGTGTATGCGTAATATCAAATGGTGGTGAAACAAAAATGTTCTTCATATCTGCGGAATATTGCAGAGCAAAGTTTTTAAGATGTGCATCACCATTACCGATTAAACAGTTGAATACGATGTATTTATACATTTTCTCAACTTCAATTGCGCTACCAGTATATAAATATGTCGCTTTCAGTAGTGTTTCATAGCTACCTGTATATTTCGCATTTGGGTCATTTGACTTTTTCATGAGCGTCGTAAAGTCTTCATAGCCTAGTTTTGTACCATCATTGGATCTATCAAATCGCTCTATCACATACGTTTCTAAATTTTCAGACAAGTAAGCCTTTGGTGACTCAAGTCCACAATGCCAAGCAGCCTGCATACAGACAAATTCGTTGACTGTAAGTAAAGGAAATTCAGAATCAAACGACTTTACAATCAAATCCCTTTGTTGAACTGTGCTATCCGTTTGAACCGTATATGCATTTGGGATGCTTACTTTGGGTTGCATCCCAGCCAATGAAGTCCTGAGATAGTATTTTTCTAATAGTTGTGGGAAAAGGGGTTCATTACTACGGTAGGATAAAATCTCACCCAAGCTCAAAGATTCAGCTTTTGGCAAGCTTAGCTCACTTTCATAAGAGAGCATTCCGATTCCCTGATTACCTTGTAGTGCCAATAAGTACATATCATTGACTTTGGCATATCTGGCAAGCTTTTCAGCAATAAATCTACGATTAAAGCCTTCTGGTAGGTTTTGAGCAAATATTGGGTGTAATTCATCCGAAGAATAACCATCCATGCCTCTTTGAGTCATGGTGAGTGAGATATGCTGTGTTTTTTGTGTTGGCTGATAGTGGTGCACTGAACCATATGTCAATATGCCTAATTCAGCTTGATTAGCACACACTGTGATATTGGTGATTTTGGCAGGAAGGTTGGTTTGTGTATTCATTCGTCATCTTCAGCAAACATACTTTCAATCTCATCCCAATGGGGGAGTGAATGTCGCTTTGGAGATACATCAAATTGTAAACCAACTGCATCAAGCACACGCTCAAATATGTCAAAAGACCCCGTAAATCGACCATTCTCGATCTCTGAGATTGTGGTTTTATTGATTCGAGATAATTCGGATAGTTTTTGCTGTGTATATCCAAGGGTTTTTCGCTCTATACAAACTTTTTTCCCAATTTCGACTCTACTTACCATAGGAATTTGATGACAACTTGTTAGCTATATGGCTAATATATTATATTAAAAATAGAAAGTTATCTATATAGCTAAGATAATAAACATGATTTAATTAGAATGAATAAAGTAAGTCATACAATAGAAGTAAGGTTACTTCAATCATTCGATGTGACTGCAGTCAGTAGAATCCTAATCTGAACAGTAGGATATTTGATGATTCAAGATTCTTTACAGACATTAAATCCAGTTCAATTGTAAGCATGTCCAATTGCAAACGAGACGATTGTATTGATTTGGGTTAGAAAATCCATGTATGCAGTTTTTAAAAGCTTTTTTATTTTCCAACAATTAACATTCGTAATTCATTTAAGATTTGAAAATCAGCTATGTGAATAAATAATCTATTAATGAACTGACTGCTGTGATTCTTATTTTTAAAAAATTACATCTACATACTTTAGTTTGCTTTAGCTGTTCAATTTTAAATTGGATATCAGGGAATTGCTCTTTCAGACCTTCTAATGCCTGAATTTCTTCTTCAAGTTTATTGATTTCATTTTCAAATTGCTCTTTCTTTAAATTAAGTTCATGAAGGGTAGACGTAGATTCAACACAGAATTGTGAACGTAACTCATCTAGCCTTTCAACTTCGGTATAAGTCTTTTGCCCAAATTTACTTTTTTCAGCATCAATAGTTAAATAACCTTCTTCAACCAATCTGCATAGCAGTCGCTTAACACTTCGATAATTAATATTACTATCTACAACTTTTAAGAGCTTAACTTTATCCCAGAAATCTACATTTTGCCATGACTCAATTTTATAGCTACAAAAGACTCTAGAAAGCTCTCGAAACATAGGTAAGTTTTGAATTTTCATATTCATCACCCAAATAATGAGGATTATAGTCCGTGGATTAAAACACTTCAATTATTGATAGTTCTTGTATTTGTGATCTTCAACTATGAATCAAGAATTAGCCTTGTCAATTGGCTCTAAAATTAGAGAAACTCGTAAAAATAAATCAATTAGTCAAGAGCAGTTAGCACTATTAACAGCAATTGACCGTAGCTATTTAGGCCGAATTGAAAGGGGAGAAGTCAATATTACTATCGAAAAACTTTACCAAATATCACAAACGCTAAATGTTGACCTTAAAATATTACTCCCGTGATAGATACTTTTTTAGTAGGTGGGGAGCCAATAGATGATCAACCTTCAAATTAGTTCTTAGTTTTACTTCTTCAATGATATTTATAAGTGTTTCTGTATTCTGATGAAGCTGGGACTCTAAGTTATCAATTTGTGTACGTAAATTTTTATTAGTATCAGTAAGAGCCTGTCTTGTCTTTTTATTCACGTAAAGTTGCTGTTCTTTTGCTCTTAAATGCAATGGCGAAATTTGCTCTGATAAATAGAGACTAATGAGTTTCTTTCTTGCAGCAGAACTCAAGGTACTTAGTCCGCCAGATATATATCCCTTAGAGGTTAGGCGCTTATGTAGAGTTTTGTGCGAAATAGGAGATTTCTCAAAACCCTCAACCAACATCATTTGCAATTCTTGCTCAATTACTTCATCTAGTTGTTTACCACGTAACATTTTAGGCTTCCTTAGACTCAATTTTTTGTTGCTCTATGGCGAATAACTCACTTAATGTCGATGGTAATTTAGTGATCGTATCTCCATAAGAAAAAATAGGAATAGGAGTTAAATTATTTTGTCTATTAAGTGTTTTTGTCTTTAAACCCCTTAAATAAAGGATTTTTTGACGTAAATTTTCAAGCATTTCAGTATATGTAGAATCACGAGCTACGATTTGTTCTATACATTCAAACTCAGCCGTTAACTTATTCAAAGTGTATTGCAGGGCTTCTAATTCACCTTTTCGGCCAGTTAAAGCAAAGTTTCCACATGGGTCACCTGATTGGCAGGCAATACGTTTAGGACAGTCATGTACAGCGACCTCACGCATACACCCACCAAAAGGCAAGGGATGCAAACAAGCATGACGTTGAATCAATGAATTAGCTATTTTTTGATCTTCTTTAATCAATTCATTAAACGATTCAGCAATATCTTGAAAATATTCATCAAAAAAAGATTCCTTTAGATAACTAGCTACTTCTTTTTTTGAGTCAAAGGTCTGTAAGTTCATCTTTAGATTATTTTCTAAATCTAACTGATCAGAAAAGTACATTAATCCATCATTTTTGATGGAGTCAACGGGATAGTTGGGCTTTAGTTCTTGCTTATCATTTTCATAAAATACCAATTCATGCTTTTCTAGCAGACTGGCTGCGACTTTACGCTGTTTTAAAGCCAAGTGTTGATAATATTGATTTTGTTTGATATCAACACGTCCCATTAGCATTGCCTGTAAATGCTCAGCTAAGCCACTAAGCGCAAGAAAGGTATTTATGTTATGCCGTGGAATATGACTTGTTAATTTTGAATGATCTGATTCTGTTTCCAATAAATTATATTTTTGAAACACTGACTTATTTGGCTTAGAGGTACCACCTAGAAAGTTATTAATCGTCATCACATTGAATGGAATAACAAGGGATTTAAAACTAAATTCTCTCGTCATATTCACCGATCTATATTCATGTATAAAAAGCAAATCCTCAAATGCGATATTTTCAACTTTACCTTCATAATTAAAAACATAATCAATGAGATATGTTGGATCAGATTTAGTTATTGATTTAAGATGTAGGTCAATATCCTTTTTTAAATAATATTTGTATTCTTCCCTTCCATTTTTTTTAGATTTTAGAATAGGAACTTTATGCAAATTATTTGCAACAGTATGTCTTTTTACAGACCGTCCTATGTTAGATTCTCTCATTCTAAAAATAGTATTAATTAGATCATCAATCTCAATATGATCTTCCTTTATATCATCTATCGACTTGGGAAAATAATTTATACCCCCCTTTGATCTTATGTAATTTAGATGACTTCGATATTCAGATGTAAGTTCTAATACGGAATGAAATATGGTCTCGACTAAATTGGCAGCCAACGGCTCAATCCAGTGAATTCTAAAACCAGAACCTTTTGCACCATGATATTTAATCCCTAAGGTATATTGATTAATACCATCTAAACTTAAATGTTCTTTAGTTATAGGGTCAAGTATAGGTTGTTTGATTAAAGCATCAGTTCTTATAAGAATTGCTTCGGTTGAACGTAAACCAGTAACTATAAGTAAGAGCAAAAGATTGAATATAATTTTTTCACCATTTGTTTGACATAAACTTATGAGCGAAACAATATTGATAAATGTCCGAATGGAAATCAGCTTATCTTTGTCAAGATCACTTTCGTCAAGTTCCAACTGATCTAACAGTGCTTTTGTTCTCTTAGCATTGGGAGTTCTATTTTTAGAATTTATATATAAATATTTCTGAGAAAAATCCAATCGTTGTTCAGTAAAACCATAATGATTTAACATTTCCTGTAATCTAAGGTATGTTCCAGCATGGTCAGGAAGGTTCGTTTTACTTGAATTTTCAGCTAGTATTTTAAATGAATTTTCTAAAGTTAACGTTGATAAGAAGCAGGGGTGAGTATTCTCTTGATTATCTTTATATAATTCACTATACCAGCGCTTAAGAATCAGGACTTCTGCATATAATTTTTGTGGTGAAGTTTTTGAATTAGCCTTTCTGTAACTAAGAACCATTACTGCTTTGATAAACTCTTGGTACGTTATATTTATAGAAAGATCATCTATTCCTTTCATTCTTTTCGCTGTTTGAAATGAAAAGTGTGTTTTCCCACTACGTGAAAGTAACCATCCTGAACCAACAACTCCTCCCACCCATTCAGGATCAGTCCATACCCATTTAAAATTTGGTTTAATATTTTCTTTAAAATAACTTTTCTGTTCTTCAATAAAATCATTATATTTTTCAAGATTCATAAATATCATCCTTGTGCATTACACAACGGGAAATTACAGATTCGATTTCAAATTTAGTTGACTCATGGACTCGAATCAATGGATTTCTGGACACACCTATACCATCAGATAGCCTGATGAGATCATTGATTTCACTTTGTATACTTTTTAGCACATTGCCGTGGTTAGCATCGATAAAGGGGTGAAAATACATACAACCATAACAATTGCGAACAGGTTGAAATAGACATTTGTCCTTATAGGAGCATCCACCAATATCGAAATGAATGTTGCTACCAATATTGCCTAATACTTTCTTTTTTTCCCAATCTTTTTTATAAATTAGCCTTCCAGTGAGGAGCATAGCCATCATTTGCTGATATAAAGAATTTTTACCCAGAGCTCGCGCTCTTATCTGGGCTAGTTCAGGGGTAGAATATATATAATGTCTAGCGGTCACAACCGAAGAGTGACCCAAGATATATGCAATTTCTTCAGCAGAAGATCCCGCCATTGCTAGGCTATAACCAACATGATGTCTAAAATCGGAAAAAGAATATTTTTGCCTTATCATTTCACCCTCAAGAACAGCATTTCTATAGCTTTCTGGTGCAAAATTAAATAATTGTGTATTAATCGCTTTTGAACAAAAGCGAGCCGAATTTTCGCCTGGATCAAATAATTTACCACCCGGATTTAGCTTAAATCTTTTGATATAAAATAAAATAATCTCAGCAACTTCTTCTGGCAGTTTTACAGCTATTTTCTCATGTACATATCTTGCTTGCTTTGCATAGGGAATTAATACGCTATAGCGATGAAAATGATCTGTAGTACGTGTGGTGTCTATTTTTATATCTTCTACAGATAACTTAGCTATTTGGACAGGTCTAAGTCCAGTTACATATATCAACCCAAGAATTGCTGAGTAAAGTAGTGTTTCATTATCAACCCTTTGAGAATCATTCTTGATATCTTGGTTTAACTTGATAAAACCCTGTTGAATCATTGAGATAAGAGGATAATCAATAGAATCTTCGTATTGTTGGTAATATAGTTTTGAATTAAATGCCTTAGGACGTTCAAGAAATTCCAATTCATATTCCTGATCGAGATCAAAATATGAAAAGTTCTCTAGAAACAGTAGTTTCACTAAAAACTTGAAGTGATAATAATATGCATAATTATTGTCTTTTGCTAAATCAACCAATAAAGATTTTGAATTATGATAATCAAGCTTTAACTTTCTAGCTTTTAATGATTTTATTGCAAAAGTGTAAGCCTGTAATTTAGCTTCTAGAGCAGATGGTGTATTAACTTGAACATAACTAGCTAGAAAAAATTTAGCTAGTTTATTCTCAATTTTACTGAAACTAGAGAAGTTTAACTGAATTTTCCTGCCAGAATAAGTAAAACTCCAAGCATCGCTAGACGTATGAACAAACTTACTATCAAATTTATAAGCTCTATGAAATTTGATGATTGCTGGTAAATGTAAAGACTCTATGAGTCTAAGGTCAGCATCATGAAAAATATTAAAGTCACTAGGACTATCATCATTTTTTTCAAAATCTAGACTAAGTTGAGGCATATTCTTATCATTCATAATTTAATACTGGAATCAATTATCCGAGCCAAGTTCATAAAATTAGCACGTTCTACAATAAAACGTTTGCCATAATATATAGGCATTGTACTTGTAGGTGACCAACCACCTAAGACTCTTAGATCATCCTGTGCTTTTAGCAAAGCATCATTTACACTTTGTCTGAGATCAGAATGAATAGCATTTTCTTTCTTATACTTATCAAAAGAAAAGCTTAACATCATATAAGCCCAAGAATGTCTACATACGTGTGGAGTTAGACGTTCTATTGAATCATAAGTTGAAGTATCAAAACACTCAGGTAATAACGCTTTTAATGACGAATCTACTTGATCAAATATTTTTTTAACACTGGCATAACTTAAAGCAGAGTAGGGAGGCTTTAAGGATGTAAATAAGATTTGTGAAGGAATTTCTTTTCGGATTTCGTTTATATAAATCTGAAGAATTTTATAGTCACGTTCCTGTAGTTTAATTACTCGGTAAGAGTACTCATTTTTGATTTTTGGCTTTTTTGATCGATCGTCGAACTCATCATCTGTACTTGTAATAATTAAACTAAAATTATGATTTTGAATGGATTTTTTAATAGAATTGGTTGTTAGTAGCATAAGCTCACCAATTCTAAGCCCATAATTTAGCATAAGATGTATGATCAAAAAGTTTCTGAGTTGTACACTTTTGGATCTAAACGGATTTAATTCATTGTATTTATTAGAGTTGCTCGGTGAAATAATTGAATACAATCCTTTGATCATTTCATGATTCATACTTTTAAACGTGTGATTTATCTCGCTTTTAATTGTCTTATTAGATTTTGAAAAGTTATTTATAATTTTTTTCTTTATAGTCATATATTTATTTAGGTTTTCTTTAATTTTTTGAATTTCCTTCAGCGTAAGTTGAGGTTGGGATTGGATGCTTAGGTATTCATCAATTAAAAAGCTGTAAAACTTTAGAAATGATCTAATTCTATGGCCAATTGTCGTGTAATTAACATGTTCTGCATTTCTTAGTCTAATAAGATTGTTTTGAATTTTTTTATTGTTTTCTAAGTAGACAATGAAATTATCAATTTCAACTTGAATGATCTCAAAATTGTAGGATGTCGAGTAGAACGACTCACAAAAGGATGTCGCAAACTTTTCATACCAAAACTCATACCAAAATTTTATTGCTATCAAATCTGCGTGCTGTGTAGAAATACTTTGAAATCTAAGGAACTTCATTGTGTACAGCATAGGGTACAAACATGGACAAGATGTATCCAGATCAAACAATAGAATAATTTGATTTTCGTTTGAAACTTTCTTTTCCAAATGAATTGTTGTTAAAGCAAACATAGTAAAATTTATGAAGTATTCTTAAGGTCAACATATCATATTTTATAAGTGAAATATAAATCACTTAAGTTATTGAATTTTAGTTTAAGAAAGAAAGATATGAAGTTATTGTTAGGTGTATCGGATTTAACATAATATACATTATACGAAATCAGTTTGTAAGCCCCAAATAGAAATGTCCGCTTTTAGAATACTCAATTAAAGAATTGCTTAGCGGACGGTTTGATATGTTGGTATCTATGTCGGATAAAAAACTTAAACGATTGTCGGTCTTGCAGAAAATCTGTGATCGACGCATAACGCAATCTAAAGCCTCCCAGCTCTTACAACTCTCAGCGCCTGAAACGCCCATATCAGCCTCGATATAACCGGGATTGTTATGATGAACTGGTACAAATCGATGGCTCTCTCCATGACTGATTCGAAGGACGCGCTGCTAAATGCTGTCTGCTGGTGTTTATTGATGATGCCACAGGTAAATTGCAGCATTCACGCTTCTTTGAATCAGAATCAGCCTTTGACTATATGATTTCAACACGCTTGTATGTCGAACAGCACGGTAAACCATTGGCATTTTACAGCGACAAACATTCGGTCTTTAGGGTCAATCAAAGCCGCAAGAAAGACACCAAGATTACCCAGTTTGGACGCGTATTCAGCCTCTGAATATCGATATCATTTCCGCTAATTCACCCTAAGCCAAAGTTCATGTGGAACGAGCGAATAGAACACTTCAGGATCGTCTGATTAAGGAGATGCGCCTGAAAGGCGTCAGTTCGCTTGCTGATGTGAATAAGTGGTTACCCTGCTTTATTGAGAAATTTAGTCTCAAATTTGCAAAGACTGCCTCTAATCCAAAGGATTTACACCGTACTATCAATGAAACAGCCGAGCAATTAGATGATATTTTTACCTGGCCTGAACCCCGCAGAGTCACCAATAGCCTGACCATTACTTATGATAAATGCGTATATCTTCTGGAGAATACAGCAGAAAATCAGAGGCTAACATGAAAAAAACTAAAAGTTATTTATAAAAAGCCACATAACGTAGCTCTTTATATATGCTTTATAGAACTTCAAATTCGATTCTACGGTTTTTCTTTCGGCCTTCGGCCGTTGTGTTATCTGCAAATGGCTTGTTTGAACCTAGACCTTCAACACTTAAACTTCTTGTTGGTATATTCTTTCCAATTAAATAATTTTTTACGGCAGTTGCACGTTCGTGACTTAAAATTAAATTTTTAGCCGGATCACCTGAACTATCCGTATGCCCAATAATTCTGACTTTTTTTGCAGTAACCTTGCTTAATGCAACTGCCATTTCATCCAAAATTTTGGTACCTGATTCAGCCAATATCGCACTGCCAGATTCAAACTCAATAATTCGATTTTTTAAAGTATCATCAAGAATTTTTTGTTCTGCCTGATTTACTGTTAACTGTATATTTAAATGATATGGTGCTTGAACCAAATTTTGAAAATTTGCTGTGGTTTGCTGTATATCACTTTGATTTGACACTTTTCCAATCAACTCAAGCTGTGTACCGCGTACAGATAATTTACCTTGTTTAACTTTATTTAAATCTGATGTAATGACTTTTGCAACAGAATCACTCCAGCCATTAGGTGCAGATACAGCACGAACCTGAATTTTATCAATTACTTGATTTGCACCGTAAATAGCATACATTTTATTTAAAATTGCTTGTTTACTTGTTTCATTAGGTACAGCGCCTTCAACTACGATTGGTTCTGCATATGCAACGACGGCAGCATTTAACATCAAGAAAACGATATTAAAAATAAATCTAATTATTTGTTTTTTCATATTTTTATTCATTAATAAATGTTTGTTTAAATAATTTCATAGCTTGGCTTAAGCTCATTTGGCGTTCACTTAGGCATTGTTCCAAAGCTGCTAAACCGGCATTTTGTTCTAAATACGGATCAATCCAGTCTGCATTGAGCAATGAAACCCAATGCTCTGAATCCATTTTTTGATTAAATATTTCGCTTAATGTAATAATATCAGCACCTTGGAATCCAAATAACAATACCGGTGAATCACTGTGTAAAATTCCAAAGAACAATTCAGTATTTTGTTTAGACACAAAACAGGTAATTAAATTGACCCAAAAAGCGGCAATTTCATAGCAATAATTTGGATTATTTACCGGTAAAATCAATACCTTTTTTAACCTGCTGGTTCCTTGTTTAATTACTGGTTGCAACAATAATCCTAAACCGATCATACTTTGAGCAAACTTATAAGCACTCATTCTCATTAACTGTGAAAATGAATGAATCGTATGATGTTCATAAAATTCCGCACTTTCTGCATTGGTAAATATCTGAATCTCATTACTTAATTTTTCTAACTTATCTAGCAGAACGTCTGGATCACGTACCGAATGTATCATCCGATTTTTTTGAAACAAATCAATCAAAGTCTGCTTATGATTATAGGGTGCGTACAAAATATGATCGTATGCTGAATTAACCTGTAATAAATGACTCAGTAGCATCGGAAATTGACGACCTGAACTATCTTCACTGGCGATCAAATTAGCTACCAGAAACTTACTTTCTTGTGAATTAGCAATAAAAAAATCAAATGATGGTAGTTTTGCATATGTGGCATTAAAATCTGATGACTGCATGGCATATTCAAGTGCCTCCGTAATCCATTGATCTATCGATCGAATTAGAGAAGACTGGCCTCTAGTTTTCAGGAAATCACCCCGTGCAGGACATTTACCATAATAAAGTGGGAAAGTTTTCATTTCATACATTAAAACTCTCCTCCTCTTTCTATTAGTCTGATTAGTCGTTTGTGATCAATCATTGCCTTGTTCCATTAAAATCTGATAATGGAGATGTTGCATTGGTTTTAACTGATGCGACAGGTGTCGATGTTGCTTGTGCAGCGACAACACGCACGGATTTATGATTTACCACCTGATCAACCAATTGCATGCCAGCATAACCCCGGCTCGAACCAATTTGACTCGAATTGCCACTAATCAGACGGAAATTCACTTTCACAGCTAGGTTTGGATTTTGTGGATTTTTCCAAATCATTTCAAAACTACCATCGCGTTGAGTACGCTGCGCACGATCAATTAAACGGTTTATTCCATACTCACCCGGCTCATCAAAAATCGTATGGGTCTGCCCTTCTAAATCTACAGCTGTAATACGCGCACCCGGAATAGCCCCTTGATTTGGCCAGACAAAATTTACCCATTGCTGAATGCCATTTTCGTAGACCATTCTTTGTCCATCAATATCAATGGTATAGGAAAGCAGCTGGGTATTTTCCAAGGGATAAAATTGGAAGTTTGATTGATTCGTTACAGCGGATACTGAAGCTGGATTCAACTCTCCTGTCGCTACTCCATTACTCGGTGCAACATAACCTTGGAAATTCATGACAAATTGAGGATTTAAGCTCAGCCCTAAATCCTTCCATGTTTTAGAGGTCAAGGTATAGCCACGACGAATCACCAATGGATCAAGATGATCTTTCACAAAGCGTGCAATACTGCCATTTCCACCAAATATTTGGCTAATTTCATTGCTGGTCGCCTGCAAGCTCGCAGAAGAATTAAACGGATATTTTTGGCTTAAATTTGCTGCAAACGGTTGATTAACTTGCAGCGTCCATAAGTTATTAAGCTCATCCTGTGCAGGAATCAATAAACTATTAAATGCTTGCGTTAATGGGCTCATCAATAGTTTTTGTAAAACTTGTTGATCCAGTTCATTTAGTCCAACGGACATTTTTTCATCAACAATTTTTTGGGTACCGTTAAAGACTGAATTTTGATCATTAATGGTTTTCTTGACCAAAGTCATGGCTGAAGGACCCATATCTCCTGCACTTTTTAGATCATTAAACTTGCTCCGTACTTGAGCAAGGGATTGCATGTATTCATCCAATAAAGATTTATTCTGCTGATCATCCCGCTTACGCACCATTTGATAGAACATCTGAAATTCTTTTGAAATTACACCTTGAGCTTGATTCGATGCCTGTTGTGCAATTTGAGCTTCATCATTACTTAAAACTTTACGTTTAAACCAGGCCACGAAACCTGTTTGCGGTGCAGAGAGTTCTGCTTGAACGACTGGATTATCCCAACTGGTTTCTTTCGCAATATGATTGATAATAGAACGAATCGGTGAATTTTCTGGTTCACCTAAAGTTTCTATATTCTTTGCCTGTTGTTTGAAATCATGGGTTTTTGCATAATGAATGCCATTCAAGAATTTACGCCATTCAGTGATATATTCCTGTTTATATAGTGCAGTCAACTGCTTGCGAACTTGGTCTGGACTGCCACTAAAAGTCAGATCATCTGATTGTGTGCTGTTTAATACCCAATCCTTGCTATCCGTTGGACGGTTTGCAGCTATATCAATGGCTTTTTCTACATAATCCGACCATGCTGTATAGGTAAATATGCCAGGCAAGGCATGACTGCCCAGTACTGTATTTTGGCTATTTTCCCCAACTAACTGCTTCACCGTGACTGCAGGATAACGTACTGCTGCACGCATTTTTATTTCGTTATATACACGATCGCGCGCAGGCATACCCCGAATCACGGACAATAAAACTTGGCGGGTTTGATCTACCAGCAAAGTATCCGATTCAAGAATAGGAAATTTCTGCTCATTCGTTAGATTCATACTGTAGGATAAAATTTGCTCCGCTTTCTGGATCATTTCCCCACGCGGCATTTGACCACGGTTTGCATCCAGCCAGGAGCGCCAGAAACGTGTGACTTGATCACTTAAATGACTTGAATCCATAAACTGTGGATTGCTCATCATCAAATAAGCTTTTAATGCATTATAAGCATCTTGAGGATTGGTTTCAGATGGCTCTAAATATTGTATATTTTTAGCAACTTGCTTAATCTCAACATTGACATGATTGGCTTTTAAAGTCGCTTCATTACTTTTTACCCGTTGTAAATACTGGGCAATATTCTGCAGTGTCGGCTGTAAAACAATTTGCTTCACGCCTTTTAAATATTCCGCTTTTAACTTGTCACGCAATTCATTGCCTTGATACAAACCAAAACTAAATTTAATAGGTCGTTCTTCATCAAACTGATCCAGTTGTTGCATGCGATCCTGTATAATCAACAAAGCGTTCAATTGCGTTGATAGCTCTTGTCCCGATTGTTTTTCAAGCTGAATAACCTGATATAGATCTGCCTGAACATCAGCAATCAGCTGTTGATTATTACGATATGACCATACCCATAAACTTAGGATCAACGACATACCGAATAATGCAGCAATAAAAGCAAGGTTGCGTTGTCGCTTACGTCCTGGATTAATATGCTGTTTAACCAGGTTCTTGTCTTTTAAAATTACCTCTGAAAATAAACCTTTCAGGAAGTAACCATGATTTTGGGAAATCGAATTGATCGGTATGCTATTTTCCCTATTCGGACTTTTGGATAAAAGAAAATCCTGTGCAATCTGCTCTGTCATTGGACTTTCGATCCTGCCTTCTTGCAAGGCACTGGTGAAATAGAAACCACGGAATACAGGTTTAAACTGGTAGGGATTTTCTTCAAATAAAGTTCCAATAAAGGTTTTTAGGGCCGGTTTTAGGCTCTTAAACTCTAAAGGAAATGTCATTACACTCGGTGAGATATTTTGTGAATGACGTCGACTGAGATGCGTGGTACTTACCCCTTTTAAACCATCATATAAAATAGAATAATGCTGTTCAAAAAGTTCAACCGCATTATTTGCAGAATTCGAGTCATATTTTAAGGTGGCACCCCATACCTGATCAAATTCATTGACTTCATAACAATCAAAAAATTCGGTAAATCCTGCGATCAAATCCATTTTAGAAAATACCAAATACACAGGTGCAAAAATCTCTAAACGTTCGGTTAAGTCTTGAATTCGTGCTCTTAAATTTTTAGCCAGTTTGATTGATTTTTCAGGACTTTGACTGACCAGCTCTGCAATACTGACAATCACGATGAGACCGTTAATCGGTGCTTTAGGGCGGCTTTTCTTTAATAGACCTAAAAAGCCTAACCATTCAGAATGATCTTCAGCATAAACCGAATAACGCCCCGCCGTATCGAGTAACACCCCTTCAGTCGAGAAAAACCAGTCGCAGTTACGAGTGCCACTTAAGCTTGAAGAAACCATTTTTTGATGCGACTGTTCAAAGGGGAATTTAAGCCCCGAATGATAGATAGCTGAACTCTTACCTACCGCCGGATTACCAATCACCATATACCAGGGTAATTCATATAAAGCAGCATTACCTTTTCTATCTCCCAACTTCGACTTACGAATCAGTTGAATAGATTCCTTCATTTGCTGATTAATCAGTTGTAATTCATCTTTATCTTTCTGCTTGCCGTATTCTGCATGCGTATTATTTTTTATTGCTTCAGCAAGTGTTTCACCCTGTTTAGAATGACGATATTTTTCCATCAGCCAATATATGCCATAGCCGATGAGTATCAAAATATAGGCTATGACCAAAGCCCAAAAAATATTTCGGGGAATGATATTATATGAAGAAACCAGTGCTACTAAAAAAGATAGTGCAATAATGGCTTTAGGATGGGTTACATACTGCCAGACATAAGCTAAGATGTTATAAAACATAAGATTCTCATTATTCTATTCATTTTTATTAATATTTAAATGTCTTGTTTTTCGAATTAATTTGATTCAGCAACCGCTTGAAAAATAGCATGAGTTGAGGCTTGATCGATACTGTGTACCATTGCTATAAGATCCTTTGGCATATGCACGCCCAACATAAAGCCAAAAATTTTTGCAAGTGGTTGTGTATGACCAAAATTTTGTTGTGTATATAAAAGATGATATGTTTCTATTAAAGTGGGGGCAAAAATCTGGTTGGTTTTTTTAATCACCTTGATATCAATTGCATCATCTAAAACCAGCACAAAAGGCTGTTCCTGCTGGGTATATTCCGCATGATGAGGTACGGCATGATCTAGACACGCCACTAGATCATGGCCATTAAGTACAATTTTAAGTGACTTGATGGCTTCTGCATGATTAATCTTTAGGTCCTGAGCAGCTACGCACCAACTGGATGCAAATTCTGCAGCCAAATAATGATCCGACAACCATATTTTTTCATCTAGCAATTCTTGATCAATTTCAGAATCCACATTGATCACTAACGAAACTTCATGTGATTGTGTTGATATTTGATCTAATAAATTCAGCCAGTTTTTATAGGAACTTTGCTGATTTATAAAATGATGTTGGATATGTATATGCTGCGAAATAATCCCCAATGACTGCATAAAATTAAGCAGCATTTCTTCGCTGAAATGTTCATCCCACACATGCAATAAATTATCTGCTAATAAAATATGAATATTTAGTCGATTTAAACGTGGTATTTGCTCAACTTGAAGTTCCCACTCCTCTTCATTGCTAGTTTGATCGCTTACAGAGAAGTCAAAGTTATTCCAAGCAGGATGCATACGATACTGGTATGCCAGTTCACTATCATAAAAAAATGCAGACTGTTTTAGATGTTTAGCCGCCTGCAATAAAATTTCGCTTTGCTGCTCTAACTGGTGTTGAATTAAGGCTTGGATACGTTGCAAACGCTCCTGATTCTCTTCTATCTCCTCCTCATCGTTCTGTTGTTCCAATACATTATCCAATGCCGTAATTCTGTAGGATAAGATAGGTAAGCCATAACCATTGGTTAACCTGTGATCTAATTCTGGGCTTTTAAAGTTTTTCATTTCATCAATAATGGCTTCATTTTCACCAAATGCACTGAATGCCGATGAAGAAAAGATATGTAGATTTAACCATTTAACATCTTCAACTTTTTCATTAGTTTCTGATATTTCTTTATTCGACTGTTGCTCTAATAAAGCTATTTCTCGTTGTTGTTTACGCAATTTATATGCCTGGTAAGCTTGATAAATTAGATATGGTGAAAGCAGAATTAAAGATAAAACTAAAGGTAAAACAATAAAATATGACAATAAATCTATGCTAGATGGATCGTATTGGATGTCACGCCAATAATAAATAATCGCTATGCTGACAATTAGAAAGATACTGCTCAATGCTCCCAGAATGAGTTTAATCATGGCATATCTCCCAATAATGCATAACAGGTTTCTGAATTATGTTCAGCAAGTTTAGGCATTAAAAAAGCCCCCTGTGACAAGCCAAACTGTGAGCTGGAATTTAGGCAAAGAGGCTGCATTTCTTCTTTTTTTAGAATTAAGCGTAAATCCACCACCACGGTTGGACTGCACCAAGTCGACAAAAAAATTTTAAGCTTTTCACTCAGCTTCTGTTTAGGCATGAAGTTGTAATAATCTTTTCTAGATAATGGACCGACTTGTATTTCTATTTTTCCGTCGATTTGTCGAATACTTTCTCCACAAAATGTATTAATACCTAATAAACTGGCATTTAAACTGCCTAAAGTTGTTTTTTGTGCCTCATCTAATTTGAATTTTTCTTCAACAAACTGTTTTATTTCAAAATCAGCTTTAAAAATACAATTCAGCATTGTCCTTAAAGCATAGACCGTATTATTTTGCCCCTGCATTAAACCTGAAAATTCAGCGAAATAATCATCTAATTCAGCGTGATCCTGTTGCGAACTGACATAACCATTTAACGCATGCAGAATATCAAGATAATCATTTTCTTGTTCAATTTCATAACGTACAGGCAAATGATAGGTCAAGCTTGCATCTACATATTGTGCGGTGAGCTTATGGTTGAACAATCCCAGAAAGTTAATGGTTTCTACTTTCTGCTGTCGACTACTGTGTTTCATTTTCTGGGTATAGGTATACGGTAAAGTACCTTGCATCCCCGTTAAACCGAAAATCAGATTGGTTAAATGAATCTGCCCATTTTCTAAAGTTAATGTTTCAATTTCAGAAGTGGGGAAATTAAGATTTAAAGAACTGTTAAATTTAAAGTCATTTGCCCAATACTGCGTTGCAGCGGTATAAGGCATGTGTCTTAATAAGCGTGTAGCCTGAATAAACTCATAAGCTGTAGGTGTATTTATCAGATCATCAATTACAGAAGCATCTTTCCACCAACGTTCTGAACGCATTGGTATACCTCCTGTTGTGTATTTGAATCACTGACGACTATGTCTACATAGCTATTCATTTGAACTTTCAAATTAAATACATGACTTAAAAGTTGTGAAAAAACATACAGACTATGCCCTCTAAAAACCTGCGAATCGATGGCTAAATTGACTTTGACACCTCGTACAAATAAAGGAAATGGCTTAGCTTGAATGAGTTTTTGCGTTAAAGAAAAATCAATATTTTTAATGGAATCGATAATGAGATGATTTTCTTTTAATTGAGGTAAATTATACAACTCCAAAAGTTCCTTCATATGACTAATCGCATCGCCTTTCATGAATGACAATGTGTTTAAAGAAAGATGAGAAATAATGCGCCATTGTTCCTTTTTATTTTGTTCAAAATAATAGGGCTTAGTGGGCCTTTTTAACATAAGCGCACGCCGTGCCAAACTACTATCATTTAAATGAAGAATATTATTGGCCTGACTTAAAGCCTCATGCGGTAAATCTCGATTGCAACACAATAACCGGGTACTGATAAAATCAGACTTGGTACTTTGGGGTGACAAGTGTTTCGAAATAATCGAATACCTCGTTTCAACGGGTTTATTTTGTAATTGAATGGGATTCAAACTATAAAAAAATTGAATACCCTCCTGATGATAATGACTCATCGCAAAAAATGGCAAAACAGGAAAAATGACCTGATCTTGATTGCTTTTTTCCCGAATCATATTCATCTCAAGGATTGAATAAACTTGATAAAATTCGGGATGATGAGCATCTGTCGCCAAGGAATACTCCAATTGTTTATGATTGATTTTTTGGGGTTCTGCTTGCTTATTAAATAGATTCACCACTGGCGTCGAAAACAATTTAAAGTTAGCAATGTTGAGTTCAGTATAATTTCGGATACATGCCTGATCATTCAGATTTAATTTTAAATGAATCCTCACTTCAAATTCGTTTTGCTCGACGAGTAAATGCTTTAAAAAATTTAAATTGAGATTTAGATAATTAAATTTTTCGGGAAAGCAAAAATATTCCATTAACAAACGATAAGCATGATGAGTATGCTGATCGATAGGTAATAAACTTTCTTTTTCATCAAAACCCACCACTTCAAATGGATTGTTAATTTCAATAAAATCATTCCCTATTTTTAATGAAAATCCAGTACTTTTATTGAATATGTTATCTAACACCTGTAACGGAAAGTTGGAAATTGCATCCAAATAAATCGGTAATTTTTCATTACTTAACTTTTTTTTACTTTGATTAAAAATTTCAAAACTGAAACTCAAGGTCGCATTTTGATTTAAATGCATATGTGCACTTGGATTAGTTTTAAAGCTTAAATTATTCAATAAAATAGGCAGTAATCTAACTGGCCTAGTCGTCGTAAATTCACACTGTACCCCTTTAAAACTACGCGACTTTAATGCAGTTGATTTAGGAATTTCATGTGCTTCAGTCAGTTGTTTGACCTTGTTGATATCCTCAAAACTCGCTACTGAACATGCAGGGAAAGGTTTAAGATATTGAGGAAACATGACCTCGAATAATGAGCAGGTAAAAAGGTCATAACTGTCCGCTAGCTTTTTATCAATACGAGCAGCAACCAGTGAAAAAGCTTGAATCAACCGCTCAATATGCGGATCATCAATTTGTTCCTGATTAAGCGATAAGCGTTGAGCAATTTTTGGATACTTTTGTGCAAATTCACGTGATTGTTGCCCAAATTCTTGTAATTGCTTTTCATAATACGGTAACAGTTCTTCTATCACAGAAAACCCACTTAAGATCGTGCGGAAATAACATATTGTTGTGTTGTTGGTTTTAATGAAGCATCAAAAATAACCGGTTCAAATAGAGGATGAATGTTCAAATAGGCTTGAATGCTTAAACATAAGGCTCCCATATTATGACCATCGAGCAACATCTCTACTTTAATTTGTCTTAACCTGGGTTCATGTGCAGCTATTGATTGTTCAATCGATTGACAAATTTTATCCCGATCAGTTGGATTGGCGGTCGATAACCCAACAAAATCAATAATCCCAAATTGCAAAATAGATTGTTTCGCTAAAGGAAAATCTTCAATGAAGTCATCCAATTTAGCCATGCGGCTATTTAGCAAATCTTCGAGATCAGAGGCAATAGATTCCCGTAGTTGTTGAAGCGATATGCCCTGATAATTTTTCTCTGTTTCAGGCAATAAACGGTCAAATAAAGTTGTTCTAAAACCATATGGATATAACTGATCTGGATTCATATTTTTCTTATTTATTCATGTAATTGATGAAAAATAGAGGCCAACATGGGTTAGCCACTATTCTTATCACAAAATTATGCAGCGTAAGATGCGGTATTATTTGAAAGTGACCATTTCTTGGTTACAGCACCTTTTTGGGTGCCGTTAATATCTTGTTGATTATAGGTCCACTCTACCGCTGCATATTTCAATCCGAATGATTCAGTAGGTACACCTTCTTCATTTACATGTGGTGTTACGCTTGATACCAGAACATGTTTTAATTTTATTTGAAGATATTTAATACGTTTATCACCATTTGCGCGATAAAAGTCGATTTGAACTTCATCAAAGGTATAACCGGCTGAACAAGCTTCCCAAAGTTTTGGACTTGTTGCATCCAGATCTTTAACAAACAGCATATCTGAATGTTCAACACGTTCAGCAGTATGACCACCAACACTTGAAGATGTTGCAGATTTTGGTTGACGGATATTGTGCGCCCAAGAGTTTACTTCTAGCCAATCTTTATGTTCTGAGTCACGAGATTCGCCATCAACTTTATATTTTCCTCGAAATTGTACGTATATATCTTTCATTTTTATAAATTTTCCTATTTTAATTTTAAGTTATTATAAATTGCACTCTGATTAATGAGAGGACTGAGGTAACTCAGTAACAAGTCGTAAAGAAACTGACAACTCATCCAATTGAAAATGTGGTCTTAAAAAGACCACAGACTTGTAGTGTCCAGGTTGAGCTGGGTTCTCTACAACTTTTACTGAAGCTTCACGAAGCGGATATTGTGCTTTCGCTTCTTGCGAGGCTCCATCGTCCAACAAAACGTATTGCGATAACCATTCATTTAAAAATGCTTCCACATTTCCCGCAGAGGCAAAACTACCCACTTTGTCACGCATCATGGCTTTTAGATAATGGGCAATACGAGAAACCGCCATAATGTATTGAATCTGGCTAGATAAAGCTGAATTGGCATTTGCAGTATCGCTATCATATTTTTTCGGTTTTTGAGTCGATTGCGCACCGAAGAAAGCGGCATAATCTGTATTTTTACAATGCACCAGCGGAATAAAGCCTAAATCACTGAGTTCTTTTTCACGACGGTCGGTAATGGCAATTTCAGTTGGACATTTAACCACAACTTCACCATCATGGGTTTTAAAAGTATGCACCGGTAGGCCTTCAACCAAGCCCCCACCTTCAACACCCCGTATGGCTGCACACCAGCCATGCATATCAAAGGCATTGGTTAAACGCGTCGCAAATGCATAGGCTGCATTCATCCATAAATATTCCTCATGATTTTGGCCCGAAACTTCTTCTACGAAGTTAAAACCTTCAGTCGCAGTACCTTCTTTAGGATGATATGGCAGACGACTTAATACGCGTGGCATGGTTAATGCGACATAGCGCGCATCATCACTTTCACGGAATGAACGCCATTGCACATATTCAGCTGTTTCAAAAATTTTAGAAACATCACGTGGCCGATCAATGTCAGTAAATGATTCAAGTCCAAGCATATTAGGACTTGCTGCTGAAATAAATGGCGCATGTGCCGCAGCTGCAACATGAGAAATTTGCTCCAACAAATACATATCTGATGGTGTGCGATCAAATTCAAAATCACCAATTAAAGTTGCGTATGGTGCCCCACCAAATGAACCATATTCTTCTTCATAGATTTTTTTAAATAATGTACTTTGGTCAAAATCTGTCGCACCCTGAAAATCTTTGGTCAGTTCTTTTTTAGTCGTATTGAGCATACGAATTTTGATTAGAGAATGTGAAGGCGTTTCTTGGCAGAAATAATATAAACCACGCCATGTTGATTCAATTTTTTGAAATTGCTTATGATGAATAATTTTGCTTAACTGGTTTGAAATTAAAGCATCAATTTCTGCAATTCGCTTATCAAGCGACAAAATCATGTTTTCAGAAACTATAATAGTTCCCGCCATGACTTCTTTGGCTAATTCGCCAATTAAGCTTTTTGCGCGGTCATGTTCTTCATCATTACGGGCAATACGGCTTTGCTCTACAATAGAGTCAAGCAAAGTAAATTCGTCAACATCTGTATGGGGCATACGAGCAGTTTGTAAATTATTCATGTTCTGCCTCCGCACTTAACCTGCGAACTTGATCGGTATTCTGTAAAACCTCATCAAGTAAGTCTTCAAGACGTTCATTATTCGAAATTTTGTTGCGTAAATCGGTTAAACGCTCACGCGCTTCTACCAGTTTAAGTAAAGGATCAACCTGCTGTACCACATTTTCTGGACGGAAATCTTGCATTGAGTTAAAGGTTAAATCGACTGACATACGCCCACCGTCTTCAGTTAAAGTATTTTCAACCTGAAAATTTGCACGTGGCGCAAGCGACTCCATGACCTCATCAATATTATCCAAATCAACATTGATAAATTTTTTATCTTTTAACTTTGTTTTTTCTAATTCTGAAGCCGCTGAAAAGTCACCTAACACTCCAATAACAAAAGGTAATTCTTTTATCTCTTTACTATCACCCACTTCCACATCGTAAGTCAGTTGTACACGCGGTGGACGAATTCGTTGTAATTTCTTTTGCACACTTTCACGTTTAGCCATGAATATTTTCCTATTTTAGTTCTTATTAAATGAAGCAAAAGGACTTGAACCAGAAACTGTTGTATTGCCGCTTTGTGGTTTGGTCATTACTGTTGTATTTCGTGTGCTTGCTTTTACTGGCATTGGATGAGCATTAATATTTTTTGCGCGGTCTGTTCGTGTTGTCTTATTACCTGAACGATTTGATGAAACAGTTTTAGTTAATCTTTTTTGTTTAATAGATATCTCCGTGATTGCTTTAGCATCAGATGTGTCAGGTTCAGGTAGTGAGGTATAAATACTTTCAGACAGTTTTTTCGCTGCAGGATAAGTCGTTTTTGCACTTAAATAACGCATTTCATTAGAACGCATATGCTGCAAAGAACTATCAGCAATACCCACTCCTGCAAGAAAAGCAATATCCGTCAGTACAGTACGTTGAACATTTTGTTGACCTAAACTTTCTACGAGCTGTAATGCTTTTAGATTCTTTCCAAGTTGTTGATATTTTTGTGCAGCTTGAATTAATAATTCATTTTGCAAGGTAATATTTTTCTTATTCTTTTTATCGCATATTTGGCTATAAATATTGAGTAAGTTTGGGTCAGTTTCGCCAATAACTAAAGGATAATCTTTCATACACCCTTTTTTTAGCTCGACTGGCTTTTCATCGGCAAAAGTTAATTGACTCACCGAGATCATTACAATCAAGGGGATAAAAAATATATTTTTATTCAAAAGATGCCTCTAATTATTCTAATTTTATTGTTTAGCTGAGTTAAATCATATTCCTCGATTTTCTCATTTTAGTTTAATTTTTATAACTTCAAATCAACGTTGCGAATTTAACAAAAAATAACCACTTAAAGTCAACAGGGAATTAACAAAAAATGATGCTTTTATCATTTTTATTGTTTATTTATGTAAAAGAGCCTAATTTTGATCAAATATTTTTTAATATTTCGAAAGAAATGTGTAGAATGTGCCAGATACTTTAACCAATAAAAAATAAGCTATTGTTTTTAATAAAAATTTAAAAAAATAAAATCCGATCAATTCAGTATTGAGATAAAAACAAAAACTGATTGTTCTTTTAGCATGTTGAGTAACATATGAATAATTTAAAAATTTTAATTACAAAATTATCTTCTAGTGCCCGTTTAGCCCTGGAAAAATCAGCCAATACGTGTATTTCTCAACAAAATTATGAAATAGAAATTGAACATTTCTTTTTAGAACTTCTACAGAATAATTCAAAAAATGATTTACAGCTGTTATTGGAAAAATACAAAATCTCGACTGATGGTTTAATGAATGATTTGAAAGAAAGTATTTCACAATTACCTAAAGGCAATGCACGAACCCCTATTTTTGCAAAATCAATTATAGGTCTATTAGAACAAGCCTGGTTGTTGGCTTCAGCAGAACAAAAACCACTCATTCGTAGTGGGCATTTACTGATTGCATTATTGACTGGGTCTGATCTTTATCAAATTGCAGTTCGCGCTTCCAGTCTATTTGACTTGTTCCCTTTGGATACCATGAAACATAAGTTTTTAGATATATGTTCACACAGTATTGAATGTGAAAACGAAAAAAATGCAGATCAGCAAGACATAATAAAAACAAAGCAGCAAGCCGAGTCAGTATTAAAAACCCCTGCTCTGGATCAGTACACCATTAACTTAACGGAAAAAGCAAAAAATGGTGCGATTGACCCCGTCATTGGTCGCGAGTTTGAAATTCGCTTAATGCTTGATATTTTAATGCGCCGTCGTCAAAACAATCCTATTTTAACAGGGGAGCCTGGAGTTGGAAAAACTGCAGTTGTTGAAGGTTTAGCCCTAAAAATAGCTAACAATCAGGTTCCTGATGCTCTAAAAAATGTCCATTTACATGTGCTTGATATGGGGCTATTACAAGCAGGTGCCAGCGTTAAAGGGGAATTTGAGAACCGTTTAAAACAAGTCATTCAGGAAGTTCAAAGCTCAAGCTACCAAATTATTCTATTTATTGATGAAGCACATACCTTAATTGGTGCAGGTGGTCAAGCTGGTCAAAATGATGCTGCAAATTTACTCAAACCCGCTTTGGCTCGCGGTGAATTGCGAACTATCGCTGCAACCACTTGGGCTGAATATAAGCAATATTTTGAAAAAGATGCTGCATTAAGTCGTCGCTTTCAGGTCGTAAAAGTTGAAGAACCGACGGCAGTTGTCGCAATAGACATGCTTCGTGCCATGATTCCTGTCATGGCAAAGCATTTTAATTTGCAGATTGAAGATGAAGCGATTGTGACAGCAGTAAACTCCTCTCATCGATATATCAGTGGACGTCAACTTCCGGATAAAGCGATTAGCGTACTTGATACTGCAGCCGCTCGTGTTGCGCTCACGCAGAATGCTCAACCAGTCAAGCTAGACCAGCTCAAGGCACAACAACATAATTTGAATCTTGAGCGTGAAATTCTAGAAAATGAACATAAGCATCTACCTATTCATCATGAACGTTTAGAAGCATTACGTCAGAAAATTGAATTACTTAAATCTGAAATTAAAGCTACAGAACGACAATGGCAATCTGAACTTAACTTTGTTCAACAGATTCAATCTCTAGAGCAACAAGAACAGTCTCATAAACCCGTAGATCAAAACAAAGACGTTATCACTGCCCTTCGTCAGCAATTGGTTGATATTCAAGGGACCTCACCCTTGGTTTATGAACGTGTAAATGCACAAGTAATCAATGAAATTATTTCTGACTGGACTGGTATTCCTGTCGGGAAAATGGTCAATGATGAAATTAAGCAGATTCTGACTTTAGAAAACAAGTTGGCTGAACGCGTCATGGGACAAGACTATGCATTGCAGCAACTGGTTCAGGGCATCAAAACTTCGAAAGCAAAACTTGAAGATCCCAATAAGCCGCAAGGTGTATTTTTATTGGTGGGTCCAAGTGGTGTAGGTAAAACTGAAACTGCACTCGCCCTTGCTCATGAATTATATGGGGGTGAATCTCATCTGATTACCATTAATATGTCTGAATATCAGGAAGCGCATACCGTCTCATCGCTTAAAGGTGCTCCTCCTGGCTATGTCGGATATGGTCAAGGGGGTGTTTTAACTGAAGCGGTACGACGTAATCCCTATAGTGTTGTCTTGCTCGATGAAATTGAAAAAGCCCATAGCGATGTTCAGGAATTATTTTATCAGGTTTTTGATAAAGGTATGCTTGAAGATGGTGAAGGTCGTTTAATTGATTTTAAAAATACCACTATTCTTTTAACTTCCAATGCAGGCTCGAGTGACATCATGCAAGCTTGCTTAAACTCGCCTGTTACTGAATGGCCTACTGCAGAAGAATTAATAGATCAACTAAAACCTAGTTTATATAAACAGTTTAAACCTGCATTTCTAGGTCGTATGCGTGTTATACCTTACTTCCCTCTACATGATGAATTACTGCTACGTATCATTAAGCATAAATTGGGGAAAATTACTGCACGTTTAGAACAACAATATTCAAGCAAAGTTACCTATAGTGAAGACTTGATTGAATTAATACTCAGTCGTTGCACCGAAGTCGATAGTGGCGCACGTAATGTAGATAACATTCTTAATTCTTCGATATTACCTGCCTTAGCCACACACATTTTAGTTTGCTTAGCAGAACAAAAATCACCCAAGCAAATCTATATTGATGTTCAGGGGGATGACATCGTTTATCAACTTGATCCTGTTGCGAAAACCACAAAAGAAAGAACAAAAAAAACCAAAGCTATAGAATCATAATTTATAAAAACTTTATTAAAAAATTAAAAAGGCAGAACATGAGTTTAGAACTCGAAGTATTATTAAAAGCAATTTCAGATGAAGCCCCGTGCGGGATGGATTGTTCATTTTCAAATGAGTTTCATGCCATTAAGAAAGCAAAAACTCAGGATGATCCACTATTAGATCAGGGTGACTGGATTGCTGAACCTAAACAGGCCGACTGGATTTTTGTAAATTCCAAATCAACTGAATTACTGACCGAGAAAACCAAAGATATTCGGTTATATAGCTGGTTGATTGAAGCATGGTCAAACCTGTATGGTTTTGCAGGCGTGGCCAAAGGTCTAGAGCTGACACAACGTAGCTTAAATGATTTCTGGATGTTATTGCATCCAGAAATTGAAGATGATGATTTGGATCAACGTCTGGGGTTACTGCAAGGACTGATTAATCAACTGCCAGCGCTAATCAAAAATACCCCCGTGGTGAATGTGTCACCTTTTTATTCTTTAATTGATTATGACGGCTTATTGCACCAACAAAATTTACGCCGTAAATATCCTGAAGATACTGAAAAGGTGCAAGTAAAATCGTCACTTGAGAAATTCGAACAGGCACTCTTCAACACAACTCAATCTTTTCAATATCAAAACTATCAGAATTTTTTAGAAATTTTGAAGCAATGGAATATTTTAAAAAATGTGCTGGATGGCTTACTGGGCTTAGATGCACCAAGTTTTGCGGCAATTGATGTGCAAATGGAAGCAGTTCATAACAGTCTGAGAAAAATATATAAAACAGATGCTTTTGAATTACAAGCAGTAGCAATGAGTCAGTCAAATACTATATCAAAAACAAAAAAATCACCTGAAGCTATTCATTCACCCATTGAAATTGCATCCGCAACGCATCCACAAAAATTTCAACCACAAGCTCAAAATCATGTGGCAAATCGTGAACAGGCCATGCAAGTTCTACAAGATCTTGTAGATTATTTTCAGGCCAATGAACCGCATAGTCCAGTCAGCTATATGCTGCAAAAAACCATCAAGTGGAGTCAGATGCCATTACATGAATGGTTAAGCCAAGTGATAAAAAATGAAAATCCTTTAGAAACTGTACATGAGCTTTTAGGTGTACAAAAAAATAATCATGAAACAAATAATAATTGGTAAATTACATGTTTAAAGCAGAAAAAATTCTTTGGGGCGAAGGCTTATTTTTACGCCCACAACATTTTCAATTACAAGATGCATATCATGAACAGCGCTTAAATCATACTATTCGCTCGACCATTCCTTTTGCTTATGGTGTGCAATCCATCCAGTTTGATGAAGTACAATTAAGCACCCATGTCTTGGCTTTAGAAAAAGTGAATATGATTTGGCAAGATGGCGATATTTACCAAGCACCTGCACGTGACTTATTACCACAACCGATTCAACTGAATGAGTTAAGTTTACGTGGTGAAATGACAGTCTATTTAGCCTTACCGATTATTCAACCTAATAAACGCAATGTCTCTTTTGAGGAGAGTACCCAACCAAGCCGTTATCATTCACATCTTAGCGAAACACATGATTTATTTACTGATGCAAGCGTAGCAGATATTACTTTATTACGACGCCGTGCAGAATTTAAATTATTTGAATTCGGTATTGAACCTAACCATGAACTGGATGGCTTTTTATATTTACCTGTGGCAAAAGTTAAACGTCAAAGTTCGGGAAATTTTGAACTCGATCGCAAGTTTATTCCACCGATCTTGCATATTGAAGCATGCGAAACGCTGATTTCAGGATTAAAACGTACCTTAAATATAATTAAAGCCAAGATAAAAACCATTCAAAGCAACAATCGTGAAAACGAACAAAAACTGATTGAATTCCGTTCAGGCGATATTGTCTCTTTTTGGTTAGTCAATACCTTAAATACTGCACATACCACACTGAATCATCTTTTGCAGTATCCACATAGCCACCCGGAACGATTATTTTTCGAATTACTGCGTTTAACCGGATCATTACTTACCTTTTCAACAGCATATGAAGTTGATCAATTACCACAGTATAGGCATCATCAGTTACAAGAGAGCTTTTCCCAACTCGATGTGATTTTACGTGATTTGCTGGACACAATTATTTCAAATCGCTATCTCAGTATCGCGTTGAAAGAAGCTCGACCATCTTATTGGATAGGTAGTCTTGAATCCGACAAAATTACGCGTGACACGCGACTTTATATCGCAGTTTCAAGTGGCATGATGCAAACCCATGAACTGGTACAGTTCGTCCCGCTGCGTTTTAAAGTAGGTACTTCTATCGATGTTGAACAACGCGTTATTGCCGCACTTCCAGTTATCCCTTTACATCACTTAATGCAGGTTCCAACGGCAATTCCGGTACGTTCTGGTGTGAGTTATTTTGAAATTGAACCGAACAATGATCTCTATCAACGGATGCTCGATGCTGAATCGATCTGTATTTATATCCCTGCAGGTTTTCAAGATATTTCGATTGAACTGATTGCTGTAATGAATAGCTAAGGAGGTTTCAGATGAATATAAATAATAATGCGCCTTCGCTTTTTGATGATGGACAAATAGGCATAGGTTCCAACTCAACCACGACTCAAGCCAAAGTTACCAGTGCGACCAATCTTGTCGATTTATTACATGATGGTTTCTATATCGTTTTTTTACTGAAGAACCAATATATCCCTTCTAATGCAGATGAGTTCCGGGACAAAATTTTAAATCTCTTAAACCGCTTTGAAAATCAGGCAAGAAAACTGCAATTTTCAGCGGATGATATTCATGATGCCAAATATGCCTATTGTGCATTACTGGATGAAACGGTTGTGACCCAACAAGATGCTCAGTTTTTTGATTTGCAAAACACTTGGATGATTAGCCCTTTACAGTTGAGTCTTTTTGGTTCGCAACTTGCTGGTTATCGTTTTTTCGAAATCTTAGAATTCCTCCGTAGCCGCGGTAAAGAACGACTCGCAGCATTGGAAGTATTTCACTATTGCATGTTGCTCGGTTTTCATGGGAAATTTCGAATCGAGTCTATACAAAATTTAAATCATCTGGTTGCACGTGTCGCAGATGAAATCGACTTCTTGAAAGGAAAAAAAGCATCTTTTTCCCCTTTTTCAGGTTTACCTGACCAAATCAAACATATTATTCATCGCGAATTACCATTTTTTGGAATTTTAATCTTTTTAGCGATTTTTGCTTTATCTTCATTTATTGGCTTAAATTTTATGCTTTCACATCAAAATAATAAATCATTAGCAGGCTATCAGAATATTATTAGTTCACCTGCTGAACAGGTATATATCACTATACATTTACCATAAGAAAATATAAAAATGGCGAACGAAAACCAAACTTCTTTAAGAATACTACAGCCTTCAAAAAAAATAATTCATCCACCGGCATTTTATGGAATTTTAGGATTTTGTACTGGGGTGGTTTTTAGCTCGATTGTGGGCTATGTGTATTTAAATACTTTAATTCATAATGAAATTGATCGTAACTTGAGATCCATTAATACCCACTATTCAGAACAAGCTCTCTTAGAAAAGAAACAGCAGTTCGCTACAGGGTTAGAAAATCATGCCATTCCACCCGATATTCAAATCAATCAGCCTGTGCAAGATGAGGAACATCCTGTTGAATTTCCTCAACCCCAAGAGGATGATTTAAGTAAGGTATTTATACATCAGGATCAGCCAAGGTCTATGGTAAAAAGCCTAAATAAAACGCCAGTAATATCTAAAGAAACCGCCGTGTCTCCATGATTATCGTTATTTTTATTGGATTCATCTTGGTTTCTTGCAGCCTAGCATTTCTATCCTCTTATGAGTTGCGGGATAAAGTACAACAATTTTTCTTGGGTGTTATTCCTCAAACTAAGAAACAATTTAATTCTGCCAAGCAATTTGCTCTACAGTTGAATCAGGCTGCTGCGCCTGAACAGATCCAGTCATATTGGCATTTACAACAATGGTGGATTCTGGTTTCAGGTTTTTTTCTATTCGCCAGTATCTTGATTTTTACTTTTACGCGACCGATTAATCCAACAAAAATCGAAGCGGACTATTTAAGAGAAGTGGATCCTCAAATTTATGTCTTGCT
The DNA here is from genome assembly GCF_049895885.1 of Acinetobacter sp. TSRC1-2. Lineage (NCBI taxonomy): Bacteria > Pseudomonadati > Pseudomonadota > Gammaproteobacteria > Moraxellales > Moraxellaceae > Acinetobacter > Acinetobacter sp. TSRC1-2. The sequence goes on along the minus strand of NZ_JAFCTF010000015.1, from coordinate 52,645 downwards.
GGATGGGCAGATGCTTTCATCACCACCAGAAGTGGAAGAATCATTAATTGAAGAAGCCATTATTACTGCGACAAATATTGAGTCTACTGAGACTACTATTCAGGCAGGCGTGTTTAACCCAAATGTTGCAGACCTACATATGCAATATTCGCATGGTGATCTTGCATCGGCTGATCGTAAATGGCATAAAATGAATCCACGTTATAAACAGCGGTTACTGATGGTATTTAAAATCATGCAAGAACGTCATGGTTATGAAATGGTTTTATTAGAGGGCTATCGCAGTCCTGAACGTCAGAACATATTGGCTGGAAATAGCAATATTACCCGTGCGAGAGGTTTTCAAAGCTATCACCAATTTGGTTTAGCTGCCGATGTTGCATTTAAGAGAAATGGAAAAGTTGTTATTTCTGAACGTGATCCATGGGCAATGCAAGGTTACCAATTATATGGCGTAGTTGCAGAATCGGTTGGTTTAACTTGGGGTGGTCGTTGGAAGTCGATTCAGGATTATGGGCATACGGAGTATCGTATGCCAGGACTCAGAAAAACAGCTGAAATGGCTACGCAATTAACTTCTGAAGGTCAATTGTTGACGAGTAATGTGAATAAATTATTTAACCAGTAGCTCAATAGCTCAATCAAAAAGATGAGCTACTATGTTTAAAACTTTAACTTAATCTAAATATTGATTGATCTCATCAAGTACCTGCTGGGGTTTTTCTGCATGTAACCAATGTCCTGCACCCTCTATCACTTTAATTTTGGCATTTGGAAATTGCTGTTTGATTGCATTAAAATGCTCATCTTTGCTTATATATGCAGATTTACCACCCCGAATAAACAGTACTTCTTTTTGCCAAGGCTGAATCGCATTCCAATGAATAATATCCGGGTAATGGTTAAATAAAACATCTACATTAAAAAGCCAGTGACCTTGGCTAAATGATTTCATTAAAAACTGGATGACCATTTCTTCATTTAAATATTCACGCATGATTTGAGTTGCTTGTTGTCGGTTTTCAGCCTTCGCATTTTGTACAGCAAATAATGCTTTAAAAATTTGATCATGATGATTTTCAGTATAAGCAAAAGGTGCGATATCCAGAATAACCAGTTTCTCTAATTGATCCCCTATTCTATTCGCCAATTGCATGGCAATTTTTCCACCCATTGAATGACCGATAACAGAATATTTTTGAAGATTGAGAGAATCTAAAGTGTCTATAACATCCTGTGCCATATCGATATAATTCATTTCTGATGAATGTGCTGAATGTCCATGATTACGTACATCAATTTGAACAACTGAACGTGATTCATAAAATGCGCGTGCCAACATACCCAAATTACTTAGGCTTCCAAACAGACCATGAATTAATACAAGAGGTGTTTTTGTCAAAGTGGTTTCATTTAGATGAATTTGGTAATTTAAAATCATGAATGTCTTTTATAACAATTTTAGTTGTAATTATTTTTGATGATAATAGGGATTTAATCAATTGCCATTTTTTAAAAATATAATTTTGCTTAGGCTATTTATTGAAGGTTAAAAATTTTAGCTAGTACTTTTACTCTACGTTTTAACAGTATCTAAATGGCAAACTCTCTTAACTTACTCATAAATAAAATAATTAAAAACAAACATTTATAAAATTAATTATAATAATTCTATATTTGCTTAGGCTATATTCTAAAATAAGTTCCTATAAGACCCGATATTACCGAGTTCCTCTATGCATTTACTGTTTTAAATCTGCTTCACTCTTGAGCTATTTAAAATAATTCAGTGGCAATTTTAAATAACGAATTCCGTTTGCTTCTGGTTCAGGAAATCTTCCCCCATCCATATTGATCTGAATCGCAGGTAAAATTAGCTTAGGCATTGAAAGTGTTGCATCACGGCGGTTTCGCATCTCTACAAATTCTGTTTTGCCTGTATTCTCATTCAGATGAATATTGTTTTTTTTCTGCTCCTGAATACTGCTTTCACTTTGATATTCTTTTCTGCCTGTAGGTAAATAATCATGACACAGAAAAACCCGGAACTTTTCATTTAACTGATATAGTTTTTGTACTGAGTCAAACAAAGTCTCGGCACTGCCCTTGGGGAAATCACAGCGTGCTGTTCCATAATCTGGCATAAACAAGGTATCACCTACGAACACAGCATCTCCAATTACATAGCTTAGGCACGCAGGTGTATGTCCCGGAGTGGGGATGTTATAGGCTGCCAACTCCCCTATTTGAAACTGTTCTCCATCTTCAAAAAGATGATCAAAAGTTTGGCTCGAATTAAAGTGTTTCATATCCAGATTATAAATTGCACTGAATGTTTCTTGTACAATGGCAATCTTCTTACTCATTGCGATTTTTCCACCTAATTGTTCTTTTAGATATTGAGATGCTGTGAGATGGTCAGCATGCACATGGGTTTCTAAAATCCACTCTACACTTAGGCTATTTTGAAGAACATAGTTGATCATCAAATCAGCCTGTGTGGTTTTGGTGGTTGCTGACGACGCATCGTAATCCAAAACACTATCAATAATTGCACAACGCTGACTGACAGGATCGGTCACTACATAACTAAAGGTATTGGTCTGCTGATCAAAAAAATGCTGAACGTGTGGGTATTGCATCATAAATGTTTTCCCATCAATTGGCGCTGAAGCAACATACTGATAAACATCGCAACAATAAAGTAAATCGCTTGGTAGTGGCCCAAGCCGATTAAAGTCAGGCTTGGTGCGGGACAAATACCTGCAATCCCCCAACCGATTCCGAAGATTAGGCTCCCTAGCAGTAAATTAGAATCGATCTTGTTATTTTTAGGTAAATCAATGAAGTCTCCATACACAGTTTTTGGAGTCTGTTGATGTATCGCTTTTTGAAACGGAATAAATGCCACGGCGATTGCACCTAACATCACAAATGCAAGACTCGGATCCCATTGACCAAACAAATCTAGAAAATCTAATACTTTTTTAGGATTAGACATACCTGACAGCATTAAGCCAATGGAAAACACTCCGCCAAATACAAAAGCCCATATATTTTTCATATCAGAATGCTCCTGTGATATGGCGAAGAATATAAACCGTCATAAAACCTGCAAACATAAAAGTTATAGTCGCTACAATCGAACGTTTAGAGAGGCGGCTTATGCCACAAATGCCATGCCCACTGGTACACCCGGAGCCCATACGCGTACCAAAGCCAACCAACAAGCCGGCAATGATCATCATCAGCGGGCTAGCCTCCAATACAATATAGGGAGTTTGAACCCTGCCATAGAAAAATGGCACGACAAACAATCCTAGCAAAAACCATAAAGCAGGCGTTTTGAATAGAGTTTGAGGGTTTAATACTTGCGCAATTAAGCCGCTTACCCCAGCAATACGACCATTCACATACAAGTATCCCACTGCAGATAGACCGAGCAGAATTCCACCGAGAAATGCGAGTAGAAAGTCGTGCATGAGATCGATGCTCCAATAAACAATATACGTTTATATAATATATTTTAAAATATATCAAATAATGGGGTTTTGTAGATGATGAATTGGAAGGCTTATTTTATCGAGATCATTTAGCGATGCAGTTGAGTTTCACAGTAATCTTTTAGAAATTTAAAAGACCACATCGACCTAGATTTTTATACTAAATTATTCTACCCAATCCACGGCGTATGCACTATGAGATATCGTTTAAATCTTGTTTGATTTATTTCAAATTCCTTTTTAGAAGCTCAGATATAGTCCCTGAGTAGACTTCCTAACCTAGTAATTAATCCCCTAGTTTTTTATATCTTTTGGGATCGAATGACTTGTCAGATCTGTAGTCCATTAATTTCTTGCTGTGGTCTTACTCAATGGCTTGTTGATAGATATATACAATCTTTTATTTTTCAGTGAAATTTTTCAGAACTTTGTCTGCAAACCACCAGGGCAAGTGTTGAACTTCAGGATTAATGTTTAAAGTTTCCGCAGATTGAATCTCGGCAATAAATGCTGCCTTTTCACCATTTGACGAATTATCAAATAAATAGGTGCGATCACTGGCATCTACGGCCTGCATCAGTAAATCCATACTCCGGTAATAACGTTCAACAATCTTTTTTTCTGGAACAGGATGTCCACCGACACTGACCCGATACTTGACTCGAGCAATATTAATTATCGGATCGACAGTCGACACATAATACAAATAGGTTCTAAAACCCTGCCGCTTTGCTTCTTGCAGAAACTCTACCTTAGAAATATGCGACATCACTGTTTCAAAAGTAAAACTAATCTTTAAGCGTAGAAATTCTAAACGAATATAATCAATGATACGTGCGCAGAGATAGGAATCTATTTCTGATGGATCAAACTGAATAATATTGCAATCATCCAATATCACCGGTTCCATTTTTAACAACGAAACCAGCTGTCCCGCATTAGGACGTTTTTTCTGTTTTAGAAAATCAATAAGATCTTGTGCTTTTAAAGCCGGGTGATAAGTCATCAAATCTAGCTGATAACTGGTATGAAGGTTTTGTTCTAGTTCGTCAGCATTTAAATAAGCCCCAATATGATGGGGCAATAAATATTCTTTAACTGTACTTTTTCCAGATCCATTCGGACCCGCAAACATCCTTATTCTTGGTTGAGGCATTAAATTATACAGCTGCCTCTTGTTTTCTCTTGCGTTTTAAAACTTTAGGAAGATGATCTAGGGTAACGTAAGCCTGAGACAAGTCATGAATCACGGTTTCGTTACCATTGGCTTCGCGTCGTACCAACTGCTGTTCTTTTGCATAAACGACCGTCGCGACCGAACATGCTTTCTTAAAGGCATGACGAAATGCATGTACAGCAAGTTTAGGAATCATATCATCCTCATATTTCCCTGCTTTCATGATGGTATAAGCTGTCATACAACAACTCCAGTTACACAAGGTATATTTCTCTAATATATTAACATAGTACGAATAATTGTCTATTTATACAGCAACACAAAAATGTAACCCTTTGCTCGATCTAGATATAGATATCATCTGCTGGAATTTTTTGTATATACCTAAAATCTGCTTTCTTGATCACTTCAACAAGCTTAGACAGATTTAAAATCCTTGTTCTCCGCACAAACATATTATTTGAAACAGGTCTATTATTTGTTTTTCACTCCAAGATACTTCAAGGAAGATTAAAAGATCTTAAGCAACTTGATGGATCCATCCCCACTGCAAAATATTCACTTTGGTTCTTATACCACCCCCTATTGAAGTTAGCCTCTAACGACGTCACATTCTACAGTCATCTTATATGAAATTTCTCTTTTAGCAGATTCCCTCGAATCAACAGAGATAGAGCCGAAATAACCGCTACTATTAAATAATTAAAGAGCTTGTTTTGAATTATGCTGATTGTCTTCATGAACTGACAACTGCGTTCATACATAGGCTTCGAATAATTTAGTAAGCCCAATCGCAATCCAACAACAATCAGAAAGTACGTATATATAACATCATTAATTTTGATTCAAAGCTGCGCTAAATATTCTGATCATTGTATTTTTAAATTCAGGTTCCGAAGAAGAAAAAAGCCACTTATTCAGTGGCTCATATCATTAACTTGGACAGCTTACTTTTACTTAAACTTGGCCTTCTTTCCATACATCTTCATAATCTTCACGATCAATCATAAAGCGGAAACCTTCAGCCAAAGCCAGGTACGGAAGGACTTCGGGCAAAATATCCTGTAACTCTCGCACAGTCATGGTTTGAAAAAAATCTTGACCTTCTCCCAGTTCCCCGCCATAGATAAACCAGGCCACATTTTCTTCAGTTTCAGGCTTCTTACGAATTCCGACAATCGGCTCTTGATTTAATGTCTCTACAGCAACTGCAACTACATCGTCCCCACTGACTTGGATATAAGCAGAATCAAATTCCTCACACAATAGTTTTTGTTCTGCAATTAATTCTTCTAAAGGAGATTTCTGGTTCATGGCTTATACCTTGGTAAATTGAGCTGAATAGGGCATTTTATCCTAGATCATAAATATGTAGGCAATCTTTTTATTTGCAGTATTTTTTGTTAATCTTGAAAAAGTTACAAATTCAAGAAAAAACAATGAAACTTAAAAATGCAATGATAGTCGAACATAGCCACGGCGGCAGACGCAAAAATGCAGGGCGAAAGACACAATATCAGGAAAAAACCGTAGTCATGCGTGTGCCAGAGTCTAAAGTGCTGGAAATTAAGGCGTGGTTACAGCCAAAGCCTGAAGATGATCGCATTAGCAATATTGAACTGCATCCAATTCAAATCCGAACAAAGTTAGATATTCCTTATCCCCTGGAATCAGTTGCCACAGGTTTTTCCTCATCTGCTCTGGATTACACAGAAGACTTTATCGACTTAAATGAATACTTGATCCATAACCCACTTAATACATTTGTATTACGAGTGAATTCTTTGTCGATGAAAAATGCAGGTATAGAGATAGATGACCAGATTCTCATTGATCGTAGCTTGAACGCTGAACACGGCGATATCGTTTTAGCTTTAATCAATAATGAATTCACGGTAAAACGACTGATGAAAGAGAAACAAAACAATGGTCAATGCAAGATCTGGTTAAAAGCAGAGAATCCAGAATATCCCGATATTTATTTACATAGTGAAGATCAATTAATTATTTGGGGAGTTGTGACCTGTATTTTAAAAAAACTACGATAATGAAATTATACAAGCGCAATAGAAACCGAAATTTTTTCGGTATAAATGAAAAGACTTTCATAAAAAATAAATGTTTGATTGCCGTAAAACAGCAAACTATTTATAGAGAAAAAAGCCCCAAGATAATCTTGAGGCTTTTTGTTTAACCCTTAGCGTTGTTGTTGCTGTGGATTTTTTTGCTGTTGATTTGATTGTTGCTGTTTGTCTTGTTGTTGCTGTTGCTGTTTGTCACTTTGTGGGTTGTTTTGCTGTTGTTGACGTTGATTGTCATTCTGTTGATTGGGTTGTTGATTAGCCATTTCCATATCCATCCTTTAGTTGTTAGGGATATGCCGTACTAATTACGACTCTTACTAATCTAGCGGATATTTCCGTTTCACCAACCCCCAAACTGTATCTACTTAATTCATTGTAATATTCAGAATATTAATCTATTGATTTCTAGTAAGTAACTCTTGTCAAGCTTTACGCTCTTAACTGTAATTACACTGAAGCTTACACGAGGTTAAACCTCCTCATCTAATATCCTATTGATTACTCACAAATTTTTAATTTGAATTTTTTTTGAGCATCTCTTTATCCTCAACTTGATAACGTTACAGAATCAAGATTAAAAATAGTGGAACAATAACTATTTGCTTTAATAGATATTAATAACGTTTATGTCAGCTGTGAGCGCGTATTTAATCCGTTTTTGAATGGAAACCTGTAGTTGTATTCTCTAATAATAATGGCTGCGTGGTTTACGTAGTAATGAAGCCAAAGCTTTAACCATTGGGATGGCTATTCCTTGGTATGAAACTGAGAAAGAGGCTTTACAGGCAGGGGGAAAAGTATTTTTCAGTAATTATGAAAGCCTACTTCAAGAAACACCGGTAGCAAATGTTTAGGGTATTGGTCGCAAAATCAGCAAGCAACTTCAAGGTTATAAAAATTTATAATAGCTATGACTTAACTTTTGCCAATGAACACCATCTTGCCAAGCAGCTTTCAGTGGTCTTGCACAGACTATTCGTGAGCTAAAAGGTCAATCCTGTATTACCCTGAAAGATCCTTCAATTCGCTCAAAAAAAATCCTTTCTTCCCGCAGCCTTGACTGAAAAGACCATCATAAAACAAGCGGTTACTTTCCATCTAAAGCGTGCTCATAAACGCTTAACTGCACAACAGCGACTTTGCGCATGTATACATGTTGCGCTGTATGAAAAAATATCCATTCCCCCTATAAAAAGAGTGCTTCCTATGTACTATGATTTGGAATCTGGAACAGATGATTTACTGAATTTAAACCAAGTTTAATTAAAGCAAATAGATGTTTTATTTAAAGAAAATAAAAAATATGTCAAAGTTGAGGTTATATTTACTGCGCTACATTCAAAGCAGCAGCATATTCATGACTTATGGCAGCTATTAGAACTGATTCAACCACGTGAGCATTTGATGAAAACCTTATTGAAAATGAAGCAGCGATACGGTTCGGATTGTATAAAAGTCGGTTACCATTCCGCCAGTCAGGTATGGCAAATGAAATAGCATCACTGATCTTCACGCTACACCATCTGTTGGCAAGAACTTCTGACAATTAATGATTCAGTAATGGCTGTTACACAAAATAAATGAACTGTTTTGGTCAATTCGGTTTACAATGTAAAAAATAGTAATAACGAGAAAAAATTATAAAAAATGTCATTTTTTAACATTGCCAATTCCTTGCAAAGTTTCCATTATATAGCTCAGTTTTGACACATAGCTTCCACATTGATTCAAACAGTTTATAATAACAATGTGGAAATATATGCCATAATACGCAAACTTTGCTGACATCTTGCAAGGTGAATTTGCAAACTTATAATTGGAGCAAGCTGAATGAGCTCGACCATTTTGGTTATTCATGGACCGAATCTAAATTTGTTAGGAAAGCGAGAACCTGAAGTTTATGGATATCTCACCCTAGAAGATATTAACAAGAAGCTCATCTCTCAAGCTCAAAATGCATCTATTTCATTAGACACTTTCCAAAGTAATTGGGAAGGTGCAATTGTGGACCGAATTCATCAAGCTCAACAAGAAGGCGTACAGTTCATCATTATCAATCCTGCCGCATTGACACATACCTCTGTTGCAGTCCGTGATGCCCTGCTGGGTGTCGCAATCCCGTTTATTGAGGTTCATTTATCGAATGTACATGCTCGAGAGGCATTTAGACATCATTCATATTTGTCCGATAAAGCCGTTGGCGTAATTTGCGGTTTAGGTGCTCAAGGCTATGCCGCTGCACTAGATTATGCCATCGAAAAAATTCAACTTTCTACGCAATCATAATTAGGAATACTGTCTCATGGATATCCGTAAAATCAAGAAACTCATCGACCTGATGATTGAATCTGACTTACAAGCGATAGAAGTTAAAGAAGGTGATCAATCCATCGCCTTAACTCGTCGCAATCCAGTGGTTGCGGCAGGTGTTCCAACCATGCCTGCTGCTGTAGCAGCGCCTGTAGCTAAAACTCCACGTGGCGCTGTAGAAAATTCACCGATGGTTGGTGTGTTCTATGCTGCACAAAGCCCTGGCGAACCACCATTTGTTAAAGTGGGTCAAACCATCTCTGCTGGCGACACTCTAGGCATCATTGAAGCCATGAAAATCATGAACCCAATTGAAGCAACTCAAAGCGGTGTGGTTGAAGAAATTCTAGTTAAAAATGGTGAAGTCATTCAATTTGGTCAACCACTTTTCCGCTATCGCGCGTAAAACCACGGGGATTTATAAATGTTGCAAAAGGTATTAATTGCAAACCGTGGTGAAATTGCTTTACGCATTACCCGGGCTTGCAAAACTTTAGGAATTAAAACCGTTGGTATTTATTCCGATGCCGATAAAGACCTCATGCACCTTCGCTTTGTTGATGAAGCTGTGTGTATTGGTCCGGGTTCAAGTAGTGAAAGCTATTTAAACATTCCAGCAATTATTACTGCTGCAGAAATTACTGGTGCAGATGCCATCCACCCAGGTTATGGCTTCTTGTCTGAAAATGCCGAGTTTGCAGAAATTGTTGAAAATTCCGGTTTTATCTTTATTGGACCACGTCCAGAACATATTCGCTTAATGGGGAACAAAGTTTCTGCCATTATTGCAATGAAAAAATCGGGTGTACCCACCGTTCCAGGCTGTGACCATGCTGTAACCATTCACAATGCCCTTGCTGAAGCAAAAGAAATTGGCTTTCCGCTGATTGTTAAAGCGGCATCAGGTGGTGGTGGTCGTGGTATGCGTATTGTTGAACGTGTAGACACTTTACTTGAATCTGTTCAGGCAGCACAGCGTGACGCAGAAATGTGGTTCGGTGATGATACCGTCTACATGGAACGCTTCTTGCAGAAGCCGCGTCATGTTGAAGTACAGATTTTGGGTGATGGTAATGGTCATGCGATTCACCTTTTTGACCGTGACTGTTCTTTACAACGTCGCCATCAAAAAGTACTGGAAGAAGCACCTGCTCCAGGCTTACCGGAACAGGCACGCGCTGATATTTTAGAAGCATGTGTCAATGCATGTAAACTTATGCAATATCGTGGTGCCGGTACATTCGAATTCTTGTTTGAAGATGGTGAATTCTTCTTCATTGAAATGAATACCCGTGTTCAGGTTGAGCATCCAGTGACAGAAATGGTGACTGGTATCGACATTATTGAACAGCAACTGCTTATTGCAGGCGGTCTTGGTCTTAACATAGAACAAGCCGATGTTGAATGTCATGGTCATGCGATGGAATGCCGTATTAATGCGGAAGATCCAACAAATTTCCTGCCATCTCCTGGGAAAATTGAGCATTATTATGCGCCAGGTGGTGCAGGTATTCGTTTGGATTCGCACATCTATCAAGGCTATAGCATTCCCCCTTACTATGACTCAATGATTGCCAAACTCATTGCGCATGGTAAAGATCGTAAAACTTGTATTGCACGTATGAAACAAGCATTAGAAGAAATGATCTTAACGGGAATTAAGACCAATATTCCTTTGCATAAAGACCTGATCTTACAAGATGAAAATTTCTGTGCTCAAGCCATGGATATTCATTATCTTGAAAAGCATTTGCTTCAGAAATTAGAAGGTCAGCAAAAAGAAGCATCTTGATACTAACTTCTTAAATAAAAAACCGCTCTTAATGAGCGGTTTTTTATGTCTTTACTTTTATTATTTAGTTTTTAGCTCTTACGGTAAAACACGGCGTAATGTCGCGAAACATTGTTCTGCTTTTTCATTACTACAAAAATTAATAGTTGATGGATTTTTCCATTGCACAAAATACTGAGAAATCTCGCCTGTTTGATCTTCCTGAAGACCCGAGCAATCTTTTTCATTATTATCATACTTTACTTGCAAAACCAGTGCAGGTAACAAAGTACGTTCCTCTTGGGATTGCTGGTAGTCATAAATGCCTGATGACCACTCTTGCCCACTTTTTATGATGACGTTGTTATTACTTTTAAAATTATAGTATTCAATACATTTTTTATTATTGGCAACTTGCATTCCCCATAAGCCAACAATTTCAGGACGAGTTGCGACACGAATAGTATTTGAACTTTCTGTTTCAGCTGTGTCATCTTCTGTTGCCACCACTGCTTTATTGTCATTTGCCATCGTTACAGATGAGCATAATATAAGTAAAATTGTTAGATATGCGTTTTTCATACAGAAGTTCAATGCTAAAAAATCTCTTTCTATAACTTAGCATATTTTTATGAAAAACCAGTATTTATCACCATATTACAACAATATATTTGCCCATTTTTATCTAAAAAATGAAAAGATAACGACTTGAAAATATTAAATTATTTATTATGAAATTGAATAATAATGATCTACTTAACCTGACCTCTAATAACATCAAAAGCGCCGCTATTTGTGAACCTTAATGAAATCATCTAAAGCTTGTTCTATGTAGGTAATACTTATCTCATTACTAAATTGATGTGATTTTTATCTTTTGTAAAGTTTTACTTTCGATATCTAAAGGTTGATTAAACGCTCTATCAATTAAAAGCCTTGAGGCCTAATCAAGTCCGTGTTGCTTCTTCATGTAAAATCCATTACAACAACTAAAGTTCATATCAAAATAAAACAAGGGCCTTAATGAATCTTTTTGAATATCTACAATATGACGGTCTAGGATTGGCTAAATTAGTTGCCAACAAAGAAGTTTCATCTTCCGAATTACTGAATTTAGCACTAGAGCGTGCGACCCATACCAATCCCAAATTAAATGCCATAATCATTCCCATGCATGATTATGCACAGAAACGTACCCAACAAGAATTAACTGGTCCTTTTGCGGGTGTGCCTTTTTTAGTCAAAGACTTATTTCAAGAATATGCAGGCTATCCCACTTCCTATGGCTGTAAAGGCTTAAAACGCATCAATCATATTTCTGAGCAAAATTCTGAAATTGTAAACCGATGGGAAAATTCCGGTATTGTCACCTTTGGACGTACCAACACTCCAGAATTCGGTATTAAAGGCATTACCGAGCCAGATGCCTGGGGAACTTGTCACAACCCCTGGAATTTAAAACACAATAGTGGCGGATCTTCAGGAGGTTCCGCATCTGCGGTTGCAGCAGGCATTGTTCCGATTGCCGGCGCTGGTGATGGGGGTGGTTCTATTCGTATTCCAGCATCTTACTGTGGCTTATTTGGCTTAAAACCGAGCCGTGGCCGTACACCTTGGGGTCCACAACTGAGTGAAGCCATGCATGGAGCAGCAATTCAACACATACTCGCCAAAACGGTACGAGACAGCGCTGCAATGCTTGATGCGACACACGGCGCTGAACATAGCTCCTTGTTTAAAATTGAACATCCTCAAAGTAGCTATTTAGACGCTATTCAACATCCGCCTAAAAAATTAAAAATTGCTTTTAGTACCCATTCCCCGATTGGCACCCACGTTTCTAAAGATGCGATTGCTGCAGTTCAAGATACGGTAAAATTATTGGAGTCATTAGGTCATACTGTGGTGGAAGATACGCCACCGATTGACGGTATGGCTCTAGCCAAAGATTTCATTACCACCTGGTTCAGTCAGTTTTCTTATATCCTGAACCAAATTAAACAACAACATCAGGCAAAAAATAGCGATTTTGAACTGGATTCACTCGCACTTGCTGCATTCGGTGGGCAAACCACGGCAATTGAATATATTCACAACCTGAATAACTGGGGTGTCTATGCCACAAAAATGAATCATTTTTTTGATCGCTATGACTTATATTTAACCCCTGCAACGGCTACTGTCGCACCTAAAAATGGCGAAATTAAAATACCCAACTGGCAAAAACCGATTCTGAAAAGTTTATTAAAATTGGGTAAAGCCCATTTACTCGCTCAAGGAAAATTAGTCGATCAAATTGTGAAAGAAAATTTAAAATGGGTTCCCTTTACTCAATTGGCCAATATTACCGGTCTTCCTGCAATGTCTGTTCCACTCTACTGGAATCAAGACAATTTGCCATTAGGTTCACAGTTTATTGCACCTTTTGCCCGTGAAGACTTGTTACTGCAACTTGCGGCTCAACTTGAGGAAGCACAACCTTGGTTTAATCGTTATAGTCAAATTCAACTGTAAAAATAAGCTCACAATATCGGGGTTTCCTTTTAGGCTTGTTGAATCTGTTTCGGTAGCCACCGAACAAACAGCAAGCCTACTAGAGTTGAAAGCCCGGCAATCATAAAAACCATCTCGCCAGAGATCAATTGCCAGTATCTACCTGCCAAAATACTGCCTATAGCTACACCTAAGCCCCACATGGTGCTATACATCGCTTGCCCACGTCCTTGCTGCCCCATTGAGAAGTTTTGAAAAATAATACGCATGGCAATCATATGAAATAAACCAAAACTAAAGGCATGAGTGGTTTGTGCTAAAAACTGCGCAATAAATGAATTGGGCAATAGGCCAACAACAATCCATCTTGCTCCAGTCAGAACCAAACATAGACTCACTAAACTACGCCAAGAAAATCGAGTTAAAAATATATGGGCAAAAGCAAACATGATAATTTCAGCGACCACGCCAACTGACCATAAAAAACCGATTTCTGTGGTGCTAAAACCGACTTGATGCAAGTAGTTGCTATAAAAACTATAAAATGGCGCATGGGAAAATAACAAGACAAATTCAATTGCAAAGAATGCCGCCACTACAGGGCGTTTTAATATGGGCAAGAGCGGTTCTAATTGCATTTGTGAACGCGGCGCGGTACTGGGTTCTTTAATGCTAAAAGACCAAATGAAAGCCAGAAATGCAATACACAGCAACATGACAGGTAACATTGAAATTGGGACAATTTCCAATAAAGCCCCGATACCAAAAACCCCTACAATAAAGCCAATCGAGCCCCATTTTCTCACTTTGCCATACAGTTGCGTTCGCTTTTCGCCTAACCAAAATAAAGTCACCCCTTCAAATTGCGCTAAAATTGCATTTTGAAAAAAGCTAAAAATCAGCATAAGTAATGCAACAGACTGGAAAGTATTTGGGATCAGGAAAATCATGAACCAAATGCAGGCTTCCATCCACGTTGCAAGGCGTACCAACAACATTCTTTTGCCAGACTTGTCAGCAATCCACCCCCAAATAAACGGTGCAAAAAAGCGTGTCACAATGGCTAGGGAAGATAAAAGTCCAATCTCTTGATAGTTAAACCCCTGATCTTCAAGATAAAGACTCCAAAAAGGCATGAAGGTTCCTACTATTGAATAGTAGAAAAAGTAGAATCCTGACAGTTTGTGCTGGATTGGCAAGCTTAGCATTTAGTTGCATTCCATCGTATTTTCAATAACTTAAATATTTAATAGTTGCATCACATTGCATGGTTTTGCCACTAATTTCACTTCAATAGTCTACGAATCAGTCTACAAAAATTAAAATAACTATTTTTTCATTTTTTGTAGATTCGTATTAAGCAGTCCTAACCTTACTGATTTTAGAATAAAAATTTATAAAATGAACATAAATATATTTTTATAGAACCTTCCCAATAAAATGAAGCAGACTATCTGACTTGGGACATCAATTAATATCATTGTATATTTTTCTTCATATAACCCATTACGCTTTAGAATGTTCTAAATATAAAACTCAATTATCTCAATATAAGTCGAACATACAGATTTTAAAAATCCTAATTTTTTGCAGGGTGCTCAAGGGAATCAATACATTTGATGACTGTATTAGGATTGTATTTTAGAAAATAGAAAGGAACTTAGAGCGATTTGGTGGCAAGGGCTATTTTTGATGCATGGTTGGATGAATAGGATTGATAATTAGGAAGAATAGTCTTTAGAAATATGCAAATTTGCGTACTGTTGCAAGTGAGTTAATGAGTTTGATAAAAATATAGGCCCTAATGTAATTAGAGCCTATTTGTATCTATAGCGTTATTTCTGCTCTTTAAGCGGATTCTCGGGTTGTTCATTTGGTTTTTTCTGTGGCTCTGAATTTTTATAAGAGTCTTGGTTGCCCTTATCATCGTTAGATTCTTTTTGCGGAGTTGATTGTTGATCTGATTTATTAGTCATGCGTATTTCCTTTTTGTATATGATTAACGAATAAATATGACATCTGGGGTTAAACATCAATAATATTTATGTTGCTCATTTTGTTTCCTGCGCTATACAAACACATACCCACTTCCCAAGTTTCTTTTTAGGTTTTGCTATAGGGGGACATTTTTTGGACGTATCAGACATACTCAAAATTAAACCAATAGTCAAAGCTAAATTGAATGGATGACGTATTCCCATAGGAATTGTCATAGCTAAGCCTTGTGGATCAACTTCATGTAAGAACTACTTCCAACATATCCATAAGTGTTCATGCCACCACCTCAACCTTCCCACATAGCGTCCTATAATTGCACCCTAATCTCTGAAATAATTATAGAATAGGTTAACTTTCACCTCGCACTACTGCCCTGTATGTCTTATGTGATACGTATCAATAACATTCTTTTACTACACTTCTTAAAAGGGATTAATAAATTGAAAGAGTAGGATTGCGTTGGGCTAAAAAAGAACTCAAAAGCAGCTCAGCTTTATAGAAAAGTTTTAAAACTTAATTATTTCAAAATTTGTATACAACTTAAAAATTATTATTTTTCAAAAATCTAGGATACATCTCGAGTATCAGTTATGTCTGTTAAGTTTTTATTAATTGATTTAAGATTACTAAGACCATCTATTTGATTTCGTGGGAGAATGAAAATATGCCTACAGGTGAAAAATCGGCTTATACAGATAAGCAAAAGCGAAAGGCAAAACATATTTCCGAGAGTGAAAAGGAACGTGGTCTTTCTGAAGAAGAGGCAGAAAGTATTGCTTGGGCTACAGTAAACAAGCAAGATGGCGGTGGCAAGAAAAAAAGACATTCCCATTAGAAAGTAAATCAATGTTGCATTATGCCAAAGCCCTTTGATTAGGGCTTTGTTCTGTTCGCTTCGTATTTATTTAGGATCATTTACCACTTATCGGGGAGTAAAATAGAATAAGCCATGTAAAAACATAGTTTTAATCCCATGTTAACCATACTCTCACTTGCAAATCACAATTTAACAATATTCAAGTCCCCTTGCTCATCTACAATTTCAGTTTTACCTTATATGAGGTGGAAAAGCGGATGGCGCTTTATTGCATAAAGAAAGATGGAAATTTCTTAACTTACCGCGATCAATTTAATGACTCACATACATGTGAGATATCAGAGTTGCATTTTGCAATATTTAGTAAATGGCACTGGACGACAGATGAAGATCGATCAAAAATTTTTATGAGTCAAAGAGAAGCTGAGATTTTTATTGCAGAAAATGAAAATGATTTTTTAAAGGGTGCAGAAGTTATTTTATTTAAATTATAATTGCATCAGTGACCAATATGTAACTAGCAATCTTATATAATCAGCTCTACTTAGAAAACTTCTTTTATTTTTCAAAATATTTCTTACAACCTTCAAAAAATTCCTCATTAAAATTCATTGATGGATCATCTTTATCATCATCACATTGATCTATGGACTTTAGCGTATCCTGTGCATAGCGATAACCATTGTATTGCTCTGTACCTTCTTTAAAACCACCAAATTCTTCTGGTTTCATGGCGGATTGAAAATAGAGAAAGGCCGCAATGCCTATAATTGCTAATACAGCGCTGATGATTTTGAAAGGTTTTAAGTTCATTATATTTATTTTTTGCCTTTGAATGAAATGATGATAAATAAAGATAAACGGAAAATTTATGTACGGGAACTTTAAAACAATAAAAACCCTGAATACTTGGATTCAAGGCAGGTAAAGCAAAGTTCTATTTCTGTTGCTTTTGCGGCTGTTCAGGTTGCTGATTTGGCTGCTTTTGAGGATTGGATTCCTGAATGTGCTGATTCTGCTGGTCAGGCTGTGGCTGATTCGATTGTTTCTGTTCATCAGGCTGTTGATTATGTTGACTTTGCTGCACTGGTTGTTGATTAGCCATTGTTATTTGCATCCTGTAGTTTGAAATACGTCATAAAGATTACGACTTTTTTAATCTACTCCTTAATTCTGTTTATCCCATAGTGTATCTGTTTCAATTTCCTTCTATGTAAGTTTAATTCCTTCATATAGTTGATTTAAAAAATAATATTTCTATCCAAGTTCACATTATTTACCAAAAGTATTAGAAATATTATTTTCACTAACAAGCCAATTTTAGGATCGGTTACCTCTCAAAAGTTTCGATCTAATTCAGTCCCCCTACAATGCTGATACAAATTCAAATCTCTCCTGACTAAGCAGTTCGTTTAGTTTCTTAAAAACTACCACTTAAAATCTTGATATTTCGCAAACGCATCGCAACAGAACTGCAAATCTTTTTAACTTGTATGGTGCTTTCACAACTCATTAGGATATCAAAAGAAAAACCCTGCCAATATCGAGTATTTAGCAGGGTTTTATGAGCTTTTGACTAAGGATAAGAAGCTAATTAATCAGCCTTACCACATTTACGGCACTCATGCGTGTATCCCTGCTTATGATCCCAGTTGAATTCATAAACATGAAAGCAGAATAGTTTACGAAGGGAATTAAGCATATTTTGTCTCCACAAAATTATAGTGAGCGCGCCCTCTATAACATGACTTCATCATCATTAGCTAAAATATGGCTCGGAATGAGATAATATAAATTTCAACTAATTTCTATCAATTATTTTCCAGAAATAATGCATCAAACTGATTGGCAAAAAATTCCTTATATGAATTAATCCAAATATAAGATTACATTATCAAAATAATCCACATACTATTTTCAAAACCCACTCGAAAACAAACTGGAAATATAAAGTTTTTTTATCCTAATATTTACATTTATATAGATCAATCTGAAAACCTGAATTTCCGAATTGACGTTATGAACTCTTGATCACTCGAGGCTTCTATTTTTCCGTTTGCGTAATATAATTAAAGCCGCGACAATAACTGGCCTGACTAGGAATGGTTCTAGATTTGTAAGATTCATTATGATTGCTGATTATTTTTGATTTAATGAGTATGAATAAAAATAAAGAGACAGCTCATGTGTGCAAATTTTGAAGCAATCAAAAAAAATCGAGCATTCCTCCTGGATCTTCCGGAGCCTCCATTTGAATTTCCTGACGATATTTTTCCTTTATACAACGCACCAATTTTAATGCATGGTGCTGATCAACTCGAATGGGATCTCGCCAAATTTGGACTCATTCCTTTTTGGGCTAAAGAGTTAAAATTTGGTCGTCATACCTATAACGCCAGAACTGAAAGTGTTGCTGAAAAGCCCAGCTTTCGACATGCCTGGCATAAAAATCAATTTACCTTAGTCCCCGTGGAAACGATCTTTGAACCTAAATATATAGATGGAAAGCCGCATTGGTATGGAATTTCTCGTGAAGATGGATTACCTTTCACTCTTGCAGCGATCTATGAAGATGCGGTTATCAATAATAAACCTGTCAGATCAATGAGCTTGTTAACCATCAATGCAGATCATCATCCATTTATGAAGCAATTCCATAAGCCTTATGATGAAAAGCGTTCCGTTGTTGTAATACCTGAAGACAAAAGAATCGATTGGCTAAATTGCAACGCTAATGTAGCAAATCAATTTTTCTTTGAAATGAAAGATGAATATGTGGCAACGCCAAAACGTCATTAAACAGAAAAACTATAGTAGAACGATATTCTTGATGCATAAGAAATTTAAAAGTCTGTCATTTTATTCGCACCAAGTATGCTGTTCATTTTATGAATAAAGCTAGATGACGATAAAAGTGCGCTTCTATAAGGTTTCAGAATTAACGCATAATCCCTGTAATTATTTTTTAAAATAAATACATATTTTTCAGTAACTTAATAAATCAAAAAAAATATTTACCCACTCATAATTAAACGATGTAAGTTAAAAATTTTAGTTCATTAAAATTATACTCATCCACTAAAGTAAATTTACTTAACAATTTATTCCCTTTTGCATATATAGCGCTCAAGATCCGAGAATGGCTTAAATTAGATAGTACAAGATTACCGCTCTTGTAGGAGAGGTATGAAATGGCAACTGTCAATGTAAATAACATTACCAAACATGCAGATGTAATTGCATTGTGTGGTACAAAAGTGGGAAAAGTTAACCACCTTGAAGGTTCATACAAAATTAAGTTAACAAGAAATAAAGCAGGTAGTCATCACCTTATTACACTTTTCTGGATAAATGAGATTAAAGGTAATCAAATACGCTTCAATATCGACCTGAAGAAATAAAAAAACATGTGGGTCGCAGCTCAAATTAAAGCTGCCATTTAAAGCAAAAGTCGTTTATTTGAAAAGACTTATTTTTAGTATAAAGCTTTATTTTGCTCAAATTTGATAAACGAAAATACCAGTGAATCTTATTACTTAAAGTAATGCTTACAGCCTTGTGAAAAATTAGGATTAAAATTGATTGCTGGATCATCTTTTTCATCATCACACTGCTTTACAGAATTTAATCGATTGTCTTGGGCATAGCGATAACCATTGTATTGTTCAGTGCCCTCTTTAAAACCGCTAAACTCTTCAGGTTGAGAAAAATACTGAAATGCGAAAAATGCAGAGATACCGAGAATAGTTAGAACAGAACTCATTATTCTTAGTTGTTTTGATATCATTTTTAATTGCCATAATAGCTTGTGCATAAGAAATACAAATATATATGATTTCCTTAAACTTTTCCTTAATATTTCATCATGTTTGAATTTATTTAAAATAGTTTATTTTATATCAATCCAACACTTAATTTTTAAATTTAAGCATCTAATTATATAAAAATTAGTATTATTCTTATTAGTTAATTTATATTCAAATTTTTCATATATATTCTTTATAACAACCTAAAGAAATATAAATCAAATATCTATTTAAAGTGATCCTTACACACCCATACTTCTCCATCTATCCGAACACGATCAGGTCCAATTAATTCTAATTTTTTACCATAATAATTGGTAAGATTTATGAAATTTCCATTTTTATCATAATTAGCCCAAACACCTCGCTGAATATCAGGACTGTCTAATTTATAAAATGTAACCAATTTCTGCGGATATGTTGTTGTCATGTTCATTTTACATAACCCTGTTAATCTGTTAGATCAGGAAGATCTTGTTCTATAAAAAAAATCTTCCCCGTCGAATTTGAAACCCATTGATAAGTCCCCATAATTCTGGTTAATTTTTCTTGAGATGAGTCATAGACATTCATCAAATTAAGCTCGTCATCATACTCACCCATATAAATGAGCTGGAGTGAAACTTTAAAATCCTCATTCATTTTATATACTTTCACGGATTTAATATGCATACTTTACTCCTTTTGTCCTGTTTAAAGGGGCCTAAACCCCTTTCAACATAATAGTGACATAATGAGCTGATTCTTATTTTTCATTTTGTGTTGGCTTTTCAGGCGATCTTTTCTCATTATTCCTATGGTCATGCTCTGGTAGGTGGTGGGGTTGTTTTATAGGTTGATTTCGTTGATTAGACTCTGTTTGATTTTGAGGTTTCGATTTAGGCATAATAGTATTCCTGCTGGATATTTTACTTAATGATAATATCAGCTCAATTATTAATCATAATATTAGCATATACCCAAGTTAACTTAATAAAAACAGCAATGATGTATCAAAATATAATATTTAAATAAAAGTATATTTGTAAAATAAAATATTAATACTAAACAAACCATTAGTTTATAAATCAAGATATAAAAATTAATGATTCTTAAATTAAATATTTATAAAAATTAATTTAATATAATTTTTAGCTATTCAAAATATCTTCAGTTCCAATTTAAAAAAAATATATAAATCATCTTTAAAAAGAACAAATAATCTAAAAAATATAAAATGATATAATCAAAAAAATTCTATATATTCAGTATGTTGTTTATTAGAAAAACTTGTTAATTCAGTTAAGAAAATATGAATAAGGAAAAAAATATCTCAAAAACTCCAACAGTTTCAAATTTTGAGTTTGATCGTTATCTGAGTACTTGATATGAACATAAAATAGCCCGCTTGCCCATCAAGCATCAACCAGAAGATAGCACTAATATTTCTGCCACTTCCAGCTTAAATTAAAATGGCACAATTCGGTACAAAATCGTTGCTTAGATGAAAATGAAGTATTAGATAAATCAATTGGTGAAGCTAGTATTATAGATGAAGTAAATGGCAAACTTAAAGTGAGTTTCCTCCTGAAGAATTAAGCTGGATTCCTTTTACCAAATGTGATTATGGGGTTTTAAAAATTGATGTGCCTTACCATAATGTATTAGTCGGTGAACCCTGACCTAAAGTACTTATAGCTACTTAATCCGATATAAGCTTAGATGAAGCGACTAAACAAAAATATTTAAATTATGCAGAAAGCTTAGGCGATGATCTATCTGAATTAATTCATACTGTGTGTGTACATACGGGGCATAAAACTTCTTAAGCTTAAAGTGGGGTATTTAACTAAGTTGATAAAATTCAAATTAATAAAAAAGCACCCTAAGGTGCTTTTTTATACAACATTCTTTGACTAATTCAACATTTGCCCAAAAGCATAAATAACAAGCATTAGCATAAGAGCTGATGAGGAAGTTAATAATAATTCTAGTGTGCTCATCATCTACCACCCCCTATATAAAGTGGATTACTTTTTATACCCCTATTATACTCACCCATAAATGACAAAAAGTGACAAAAAACGCTCAAAAAACCACAAAAATGTAAAAATTAATTTCTTCAAATATATCTTTAGATAAAATCCTAACTTCTTTAATTCGTAAAGCACATCAAGCATTGCACATATCAAATCATATTTTTCATTATAAAATGACTTATTAAAAGAGAATTTTATTGATACAAAACAACAACTGTAAATAGATAATCAGATAGCAAAAAAACCGCCTTTTAGGCGGTTTTAATTTGGATCAGTGATTATTTATATGTTTAATTCACACGTGAGGTGAATCGGAACATTTCATTAATACCTGTATAGAAGCTACGACCATCAAGATTCAAATCGATTTCAACACCAGACTGAAGTAAAACTTTCTTTCCAACTTCAACCCATTTAAACCCATCGCGAGTACTTTGCATTTTTTTTGAAGGAACCAGCGATACAATAATTTCACTACCATTTACAGATTTTGCTACTAAATTTTCAATTATATTCAACATTTACACCAATTTTTTTCAACACATACAGAAACGCCACCATTGGCATTTCAAAATAACAACCTTAACTTTGATAACGCAGATTAAATAAGACTTATATCAATTTTAAAAAAAGAACACTTTCATGTCATTTTTATTGTTGCGTTGATTATAACAGAAATACTGATTTAAACACCAACTATTTATCAGTCAGACCAATGGTAATTGCATCAAAATATTTCAAAGAGTCCATTATAAATCAATTTCTACCTTCTTAACTTTACTGATGTTGCGCAATGAAATAGTCTGCAATCAATCGCGCTGACCATGATTGCGTGTGATTTAAACCCTCATAAAAACCGCAATGACTACCCTTTTTCGTGGTTACCACCATAATATTCGACATCTGCTGGAGAGCTTCTTTAAAGGGATCAAAATTCCGAATATGGCAAACTGGATCATCCTCTGCGTTTAAAATCATGAGTGGGATTCTGACATTTTCAAATACTAAGATCGGGTTGGTTGCCTGATTATAGTCCTCAAAACTGCTATAGCCTGCCAGTTCAAAACACTGATACTGAAATTCTAATAGGCTTGTACTAGCTAGCACCTGAGACAGAGATGCCGTTTTTTCCCACGTCGCCGTATAAGGATAAATAAAAGACTTAAAAAGCTTTTTGGTCATCACCTTGCTGTAAAAAGGATGGACGTTTTTAAAGCCATGTTCAGTGTCATAGCCTGGACAAAGCGCAAAAGCGGCTTTAAATGGAGTTTGCTCCCCTTCTTCTCCCAAATAGCGCACCAATAATCCTGTACCTGCAGAGGAACCTACGGCATATAAAGGAGAAACTGGAAATTTTGTTTGAATATGTAGAATCTGTTCACGCAAATCATCGGTTGAACCAAATATAGAAATCTTCGGTATCGGCATGGGTAAGTTGGCATGACCACGGCGCAAACACAACGCTACACGCCAACCTGTATGTTGATGTAAGTCACGCACCAGTTCTGACATACTTTCAGGTGTGCCAGTCAGTGTATGCATTAATATAATAGTCGGGGTATCTACCGGAAGATCAAGCCCATACCAGGCAATACCTGTGACGCCACCATCCGACATGTGTAACTCTTCAATGGCATCATATTTAAGCTGAATGGTTTTCTTTTTAATCAAGTCAAAATACATCAGATGCAAATGCGTATTTGACAACCACGGCGTCGGACGATATTTCTGTTTCAGTTGAGGCAAAACATCGAGCATTTGCCGTGCTTCACCTTGTGGATTGAAATATAGCGTAGGAAATTCTGCACCGGTCATCTGATCGACAATTTCCTGTGCCAAAACACTAATTTTTTTGACTAAAAATCTCATATTGGCTCCACCTTAATAATGATGCAACTCAAAATACTTAATACATGTCAGTCTATTAACAGTTTATATATTTACTATACTCTTTATGCTTTTGGCATAAAAGCAGCCATGCGTTGTCCCATCTGTGCAGCCAATGCTTCCAAACCACTCTTAGGACGTAGCATCACCTCAAAATCAACAATTTGACCTTGTTCATTAAAACGAATCATATCGATGCCTTTAAGCTTCTTTTCTCCGACATTGGCTGAAAACTCCAGTACCACGCTCAATCCATCGTCTGCATAAAATTCACGGTGATAAGTAAAGTTTTCAAAAATCTGAATGACATTGCTCAAAATAAAAAACACTACTTGCTTACCTGGATAAGGGTTAAATGCCACCGGTGAGCGGAAAACCACATCTTCAGCAAGCAGATCATCCAAGATAGACATATCGCGTGTTTCAAGCATTTCATGCCAGCGTTGAATCGATGCTTGAGTAGTTTTTAAAGCCATTTTTATTTCCTTATGATTTTATTATTTCGATTCATGGATAGAGTGGTTTTTCTTTCTACTCTAAACCTATTTGAGTCCTCTCCAAAGGGAGAGGACTCCATAACTTTAAATCACTGCCGCCAAATCAGCACCTTGACGAATGGCGCGTTTTGCATCCAATTCACCGGCTTCTTTGGCACCACCAATCAAATGCACGTTCTTACCATCTGCTTTAAGCTGATCGAACATGGCAGTAAACGGTTCCTGACCGGCACAGATCACTACATTATCAACTTCTAATACAGTTGGCTGACCATTGACCAGTATATGCAAGCCTTGATCATCAATCTTTTCATAGCTTACCCCTGCCACCATTTTTACTTCACGGTGTTTTAAACCGGTACGGTGAATCCAGCCCGTAGTTTTACCCAAGCCTGCACCCACTGATTTTGCTTTACGCTGCAATAGGTAAATTTCACGATTGGATTGTTCTAGTTCTGGGGCTTTCAAACCACCGACATTTTGATACGTGGTATCAATGCCCCATTCATTATAGAATTTTTCCGGATTCAGGCTTGCGCTATCACCTTCATGCGTTAAATATTCAGCTGTATCGAAACCGATACCACCTGCACCAATAATCGCGACACGTTGTCCGACTGGCTTACGTTCTTTTAATACTTCCAGATAAGTCAGAACTTTTGGATGATCAATACCCTCAATCTCTAAATGGCGTGGAGTCACCCCGGTTGCTACTACGATGTCATCAAACTCTGATTCAGTCAGTTCGTTATAAGTCGCTTGATGATTTAGACGTAACTTAATATTAGGAAGTAATTCAATTCTACGTTTAAAATAACGTAGTGTTTCATAGAATTCTTCTTTGCCCGGAATGGTTTTGGCAATATTAAACTGACCACCAATCTGATTGGCCGCTTCAAAAATAGTAACCTGATGTCCACGTTCTGCCGCATAGGTGGCAAAACTTAAACCAGCCGGACCCGCACCAATTACTGCAATATTTTTTGCAACGGCGGTTTCTTTAAAGATTAATTCTGTTTCATAACATGCACGCGGATTGACCAGACAAGTTGCAATTTTCATCGAGAAAATATGATCTAAACAGGCCTGATTACAGCCAATACAGGTATTAATTTCATCACTACGACCTTGTTCCGCTTTTTGCACAAAAAATGCATCAGCAAGCATTGGACGCGCCATAGAGATTATGTCTGCATGACCCGAAGCCAAAACATGCTCTGCCATTTCTGGGGTATTAATACGGTTTGAAGTAATCAGTGGAACCTTGACCAGACCTTTCAGTTTTTCTGTCACCCAGGTAAATGCTGCACGCGGCACTTTGGTGGCAATAGTCGGAATACGTGCTTCATGCCAGCCAATACCGGTATTGATAATGGTTGCACCCGCTTTTTCAATTTCTTTCGCCAGTTGTACCACTTCATCAAAAGTTGAACCGCCCTCAACCAGATCCAGCATGGATAAACGATAAATAATAATAAAGTTTTCACCAACTGCTTCACGGGTACGTTTTACAATTTCAATTGGGAAACGAATCCGGTTTTCATAGCTCCCGCCCCATTCATCATCACGATGGTTGGTCCGTGCGGCAATAAATTCATTAATCAAATAGCCTTCAGAACCCATGATTTCAACACCATCGTATCCTGCATATTGTGCCCACTTGGCACAGTGAGCAAAATCTGCAATGGTCTGATTCACTTCTGCTGTGGTTAAAGCATGCGGTTTACTTGGATTAATCGGTGCTTGAATGGCAGACGGCGCGACCAAATCGGCCTGATAAGAATAACGACCAGTATGTAAAATTTGCATGGCAATTTTGCCACCTGCATCATGCACCGCTTTAGTAATCACTTGATGCTTTTCAGCTTCTTCACGACTGTCTAATTTAGCACCACCAGAAAACGTCAGTCCTGCGTCATTCGGTGAAATACCCCCTGTGACAATCAGCCCTACACCACCTTGAGCACGTTCAGCATAAAATGCAGCCATACGATCATAACCACCGGGTGCTTCTTCCAGGCCTACGTGCATAGATCCCATCAAGACACGGTTTTTTAGCGTGGTAAAGCCTAAATCTAAAGGTGCTAACAAATGAGGGTAATTAGACATATGATCTCCTTGGCGTGCTATTTGAGCTAGCGAATAGGGTGTTTAATGCAACTTGTTGCATAACTTATATTCCAGATTTGATTTTTATGCAACATGTTGCATAATGATTGGGTAATTTTTTACTGACTGAGCCGTTTATGTCTTTAGCCCATGTTTTATTGACCAGCTTAATTGAAAAACCAAGTACGGGAATTGATTTAGCACGTCGCTTTGACCGTTCAATGGGCTTCTTCTGGAATGCAACGCATCAGCAAATTTATCGTGAACTCAGTGGTATGCAACAAAAAAACTGGATCTCCACCATTGAAAACCATAACGCAACCAGTCGTAAAAAAACTTATCAAGTTGAAAAATTGGGTCGTACTGAATTAGCGGACTGGATGATCAAACAAAGTCCTCCAGCACAATTACGCGAAGAGTTAATGGTTCGACTACGTGCCGAAGCTCAACTGGGTGGCAATACTGTACTACCTGAATTAGAACGACATCTGATTTTACACAAAGAAAATCTAAAAATTTACCAAACAATTTTTGCAAAAGATTTTGCCAATGGGCAAGATCAAGATCGAACCCAATTTATTCATAAAATGATTCTACAACTTGGGATTGATTTAGAAATAGGTTGGATCAAGTGGCTAGAAAGCATGATTCCACAATTAAAAGCATTCAATGAACAATAATAAACCCAGGAAATAACCATGTCACATTACCGTATGCCTGATGGCGAACAACTTTTTGTCCGCGAATTTGGACAAGGCCAGCCTGTTCTAGTCCTGTCAGGTTTAGGTATGCAAAGTTGGCAATGGCTCCCTTTCTTATATTCCCAAGCCAAGAACAATAAATTCATTATTCCGGATTGGCGTGGTTTTGGCGGCTCACAGTGTTGCAGCATTCCTGAACTCGATGCGATTTCAAGCCACTGGCGTGATATAAACAGCTTAATTGAACAGCTTAACTTAAATGAGTTTTCTGTTATTGCCTATTCCATGGGTGCAACAACGGCCATGCATGGCATGCATTACAGTAATTTAAATGCAAAATTAACCCGTTATTTACATATTGATCAAACGCCAAAAATTTCAGTAGATGAGACTTGACAATACGGTTTATTTAGCCAGCAACAACCTAAATTTAAACAACTCTTGGCAGAGATTTCGCAACTGCTTGCAGCAAAACCTGATGCACTTCAGTGGTCTGATCTAGATCCAGCATCCCGACAACATTTATTAGAACTTTGGCTCGGGTTTCTTCTACTTCAAGCGAGTAATAAAGCTACTCCTTTACTGTTCAAAACGGCATTAAAACAGCCTAAATTACAGTCCCTCATTTTACCGATGCAGCGTCTAGATTATTTAGCCTGGTATGTGAATAATTATTTACATCATAACGAAGATTATCGTGAGGCCATTGCACAGCTTTCTTGTCCCAGCACTTTTTTTATTGGGGAAGAATCCAAGCTCTATCCAGCAGCAGGACAAAAAATAATTGCCAATAGCGTAAAAAACTCAAAACAGATTATCTTTAAAAAGTCTGGGCATACGCCATTAATCAGTGAACCGATCAAATTTAGCCGCGAAATTGGCCAGTTTCTAAAATAAAGTAATATTTCTTAAACAGAGCAATTAAATAATAAATAAAGTCATTAAATAGCGATCAAGATTAAAAAATACGACGATCATACTTGATGGCTTCCAGGTCATAAACTTGATAAACACTATCCAATAATGAACGGATATAATCACTGTCGTCTGCGTTCCGAATAATCAAAAATACTGGGCTGACGGCGTCATCATCTAATATAGGAATATAATTCATATGCTTAAACTGAATGGTTTTGGCGCTCTCTGGAACAATACACAGACCTTCGCCTGCAGCCACCAAACCTAAAGCCAGTTGAATATCCTCAACTACGGTTAAATTTTTAGGCTCTAAACCATATTCTGAAAATAGACCTTTCATTTGGGTCGAAAAGCTCGGCTTGGGTTGATTGGGATATAACAACACATGTTCATCCACTATTTCTTCGAGTTTGACCCCTTGTTTTTTTGCAGCTAGCGCATGACTTGAATGCACAGCAACCATCAACGGCTCTTCACGCAATAGAATTCGCTTAATTGAAGGATCAGAAATTCGGACCCGACCAAAACTGGCATCAATCCGACCCTCTTTAAGCGCGTCTATTTGCTCCATGGCATTCATCTGAACCAGTTTAATTTTCAAATACGGCTGTTGCTGACGAAATAAATAAACCACTCGAGGTAATAGCCCATACAACAGGGAACCCCCAAAGCCGATGGTGAGGGTTCTTTTTATCACGCCTTCACGCATGGTAATCGACTTCAACTGGTCTGCACTGGATAACAGTTTCACTGCTTGCTGATAAAAAAAATGTCCTACCGCTGTAGGTTTTAATGGACGACTTCCACGCTCAAACAGTAAAGCGCCCAGCTCAGTTTCAAGGTTTTGAATTTGACGACTTAAAGGAGGCTGGGCAATAAATAACTTTTCAGCAGCCTTGGTAAAACTCTGCTCCTCAACCACTGCGACAAAATAGCGTAAATGTCTTAATTCCATGACATTTTTCCTTTATTCAAATCTATATATTGATAAGA
This sequence comes from Acinetobacter sp. TSRC1-2, assembly GCF_049895885.1. Taxonomy (NCBI): domain Bacteria; kingdom Pseudomonadati; phylum Pseudomonadota; class Gammaproteobacteria; order Moraxellales; family Moraxellaceae; genus Acinetobacter; species Acinetobacter sp. TSRC1-2. The sequence goes on along the minus strand of NZ_JAFCTF010000015.1, from coordinate 23,563 downwards.
AGTCATAATAAGAATAGAGAAATCCAACCTTGTTTAACTCAAAGCAGCCACAGATCAAATTAAAGAAAAGCCTTCTATATAGATATTCCACTTTAGCCTTGTGATCTCAATAAGATAGCCAATTAAAATCTGAAAAATTAAACAAATTTAAAATTGACAAACTGAAACGATAAATCTTTAATCTTCAGTATTGTTGCATAAATGGAATTCTTAAATGCTGTCTGATCTTGATGATTTTTATTGCTTTGCCTTGGTGGTTGAACATGGAGGGTTTAGTGCAGCAGAACGCGCGACCGATATCCCCAAATCAAAATTAAGTCGTCGCGTTTATAATCTTGAAGAGCATTTGGGGGTTCGGTTAATTCAACGCAGTTCACGCCATTTTGCAGTCACTGATATTGGGATGAATATTTATCGCCACGCGCAAGTCATGATGAATGCTGCCCAAGCGGCACATGATTTAGTCGATCATCTGAGTATTCAGCCACGCGGCGTGATTAAAGTCAGTCTACCGGTCTCCATCGCGCAAAATGAAATTGCAAAAATTTTGCCTGCATTCCTCAAGACCTATCCTGAAATCAAAATCCAGCTCATTGTGAGTAATCGCCGTGTCGATATCATTAATGAAGGCATTGATATTGCTTTACGGGTACGCTCAAATTTAGATGACGATCCTAGTCTGGTAATACGCAAATTCGAAAACATCGAACAACACTTATTTGCCAGTCAGGCTTATTTGAATGAATTTGGTGAATTAAAACAACCGGAAGATTTAAGTCAACATCACATCCTGAGTATGGCAGATGAACATCTCGATCAGCATATTGTGGTACACGATGAACATAATCATCAAAAAAAAATCAAGGTAAACCCCATGGTGATGGGATCTGATTTAATGATGCTTGCGCAACTGACAAGACAAAATTGCGGTATTGCCTTATTACCTGACACTATTGTGGAGGATTACGTCCAAAGCGGTGAATTAGTTCGTGTGCTCCCTAACTGGAAAGCCCCGCATGGTATTTTCCATGCTGTTTATCCCTCACGCCGTGGACTACTACCTGCTGTACGTGTCTTTATCGATTATCTAGTAGAACATCTCAGTAAATATTAATTTTTCTCATGTCTGATCTATTAAGAGATCATGGCTGAATATTTAAAGCGATTTGCATACACATTTCAGCCTTCCCTCGACAAAAAAACCGTGATCAAAAATAAAGCATGAAACATCACTTGATGTATTAAAAATTTTAGACAAAAAAAAGCTTACCCGAGTTGGATAAGCCTATAAACTTTAAAAAAGAAACTACAGCTAGAATCTATATGGATATAGTACGAAAAAAGTAAAGTAAAATCTAATATTTAATACATCTTATAGAAAAATCCCAAAAAAATATTTTCTAAGTAAAACAACAATATAAATTTTTAAATAATAGTTTTTAAAACTTTATTAATCTATAAAATAGACTGCTTTTCACAAAATATAAAACAGTCTATTTCATTTAAATCTTATTCATTAAATTTCAGGATATGAACCCGTACCCTCTGGCCAAGCAGATAAAAGCTCAAAACCGGTATCAGTCACAGCAACCATATGTTCCCATTGTGCAGTCAAAGAGCGATCTGCTGTAACCACTGTCCAGCCATCTTTAAGCTCTTTTACACGTGGCTTGCCGGCATTGACCATCGGTTCAATGGTAAACACCATGCCTTTTTTAAGCATAAGCCCCTGACCCGGTTGACCATAATGCAAAACATTCGGTTGTTCATGGTAAACCTTACCAATGCCGTGACCGCAATATTCACGCACAATGCTATAACCTTCACGATGTGCAACCGACTGAATCGCAAAACCGATATCACCGAGCGTTGCACCCGGTTTCACTGCATGAATACCCGCTACCATCGCTTCATAGGTGGTTTCAACCAGTTTTTTAGCTTCAGGCTTAACTGTACCGACGTAATACATACGACTGGTATCACCAAAGTAACCATCTTTAATAATCGCAACATCAATATTGATAATATCGCCATCTTGCAAAATGGTATTTGGCGATGGAATACCGTGACAAACCACTTCATTGGGTGAAATACAGGTGGTTTTGGTATAACCATAATAGCCAACATTGGCCGGAATCACTTTTAATGTATTTACAATGAAATCATTACAAATATCATCCAGATATTCTGTACTTACGCCCGGCTTGACATACTCCCCTATCATTTCTAAAACCTGAGCAGCCAGACGCCCGGAAATACGCAGTTTCTCGAGATCTTGCTCAGTTTTAATGGTAATAGTGGAAGCTTTCATTGCATCATCCTCATAAATAAGGCTTATGATTATAGACCTTTTCCTATTTTTTTGTTTAATTACAGTGCATAAAGGAAAAAGAGTTGGACTTTTTAGGGTTTTAATGACTGAATTACATACATTTAAACTGTCATTACAAAAAAATTAAACAGTGCGTAAAGCTTTAAAAGAGAAGACTATTTTCCCTTGTTTTGTATTTTTTATTCAATAATCAACAATATAAATCAACCGGAATTTAGCCATTTGTTTATATATCTGTATATGCATATAAATAAAAATCATAACCTGAATAAAATAAAGTACCAAAATGCTTTTCTATCCTCTAAAATTGCCTCTTTTGGTCAATCCATCTCCCCTCTATGACAAGTCTCCGTACAAGAGATATTATTGCCTTAGGTTTTATGACCTTTGCACTTTTCATTGGTGCCGGCAATATTATCTTTCCTCCGATTGTCGCTCAACAAGCGGGTGAGCATGTATGGTTAGCTGCTTTAGGTTTTCTAATTACTGCAGTTGGTCTACCTGTCATCACCATTATGGCGTTATCGCGTGTAGAAGGGTCCATCCAAAATTTAAGTTCGCCTTTAGGCAAAATCGCCAGTCTGATTTTGACTATCGTGTGTTACTTAGCTGTTGGTCCTTTGTTTGCAACTCCACGTACAGCAACGGTTTCTTATGAAATCGGTTTTTCCTCTTATTTTGGTACTTCAAGTGGCAGCCTGCTCATTTACAGTGCAATTTATTTTGCCGTTGTGACAGTGGTGTCTTTATACCCAAATAAATTGCTAGATACGGTAGGTCACTTTCTTGCACCCTTAAAGATCATTTCTTTGGCTGTGCTAGGTATCGCAGCATTTGCAATTCCTGCTGGGTTCATTCCACCCGCAATTAATAACTATGTGACTGCTCCTGTTTCTGAAGGCTTTGTTAATGGTTACTTAACCATGGACACTTTAGGCGCATTGGTCTTTGGTATTGTCATTATTCACGCGATTCATTCACGTGGTGTAACTGATAAAAAACTGGTGACTAAATATGCAGTGATCGCAAGTCTGATTTCTGGTGTAGGTTTAACGCTAGTTTACTTAAGCCTGTTTAAATTAGGCTTAGGCAGTCACGAAGTGGCTCCAAATGCAGCGAATGGTGCAGTGATCCTGCATGCATATGTGCAACATGCGTTTGGTGATGCTGGCTCTCTATTCTTAACCGGAATGATTTTTCTTGCCTGTATGGTTACAGCCATTGGTCTAACCTGTGCATGTGCAGAATATTTCTCAGAACTGACTAAAGTGCCTTATAAAATCTTGGTTTTTATTTTGGTAGGCTTCTCATTTATCATTTCAAACCTGGGTTTAACCAAACTTATTGCAGTGTCTGTCCCTGTATTAAGTGCAATTTATCCACCCGCTATTGTTGTCATTCTACTGAGCTTCTTCTGGAAGTTTTTCAATAAACCTGCTTACGTTGTTGCACCCGTAACCGCGATTGCATTTTTATTTGGCATACTGGATGGACTTAAAGTTGCAGGTTTCAACTTACCTGAAATTATTCAGCATTTACCTTTAAATGCACAAAATTTAGCATGGCTTATTCCATCAACCGTTGTGCTGATTATTGCTATTGTGATCGACAAAGTTAAAAAGTAACCAAAAACTGATGTCATTAAAATCAAGTTTTACCCAAACAGGATTTTAAGCGTGATCAATAAAACATCCTGTTTTACCCAAGCAGAGTTTTATTGTTTACATCTCTAATTGACAGAGTTTTCTGTATATATCTCATTCTAAAAAAGATTAGCGATTCATCGTTATTTGTCGCACGATATTCCCCTTTAATATGCTCTATTGCATATGACTGGCATTACTATTGCTTTCTTATATCTGTATCTACTCTTGTTGAAATACCGCTTATTTCTTGCCGAGTGAAACCATACACAATGGTCACATGCGCACTAAAAAATACCAAATATGTACTTTTTGAATAAAATCAGCATATGAATTTATGCAATAACATAGTTTTATGACAAATTAATGACATTTGCTATTGAAATTCTAATAAATAAGAAGTACAACATTAGAAACCAATCTGACTAAAACAATTAGGTTTAGGTCAAAAAAACCACAGGAGGGGTGGAGATGTTATCATTACATTTCAATAAAGAAATCTTCATTAACGCTCTAAAAGCAAACAAAAACATGGTCACTTATTTGAGTACTACGGTTGCTCTGCTCGTGACATTAATATTTCATGGTTTAATTCAAGGCAATTTAAAACCTGAATTCTTTATGTATGCTTTTATTGTTTCAGTTGCCTTTTATATTTGGGCTGTGGTCGATCAAAAGTATCGTCAACAGAAACATAGTAATTCTACAGAATAAAAGATGGGTGACTATCACCCATCTTAAAAAAGAAAAATCTAAAAAACTTATAAAGATTATCTACCTAAACATTCTTAGTCAAAACCCATTCAAACCCATTATTGCACCGAGCAACAACCCTGCTGTCGCTCCCAATTCTCCAATCACTAAAAAAATCATCGCACTGCTGAGCAACCATTTTGGCAGATGCCAACGACCCATTTGATGCGGCTGTTTAAATTGATTATTTGTATCTTTAAGCCAGCCATGGAGCACATAACTTAAAATTGAAAAACTAAAAAAGAACAGATTAATCAACACAAAGATGAAGTTCAGTCCCTCTGCCCAGACTGAAAAATATGCCAATACCGCAATAATTAAACTGGCGGGCGCATAAAGCAAACTGCTTCTATGGGCAATATCGACATAATAATGTGCACGAGCCTGTTCAGAATGACGTATTTGATAATATTTCCATACCCCAGTCAGCATGCCAACCCAAAGAAAAATACCGCTAAATATAATTGCCAGCGAAACAGACTGATCTAAACTTTCAATATCCATTGATTTATATCCTTATTTTTAGAGTGCTATTCTGACTTTAAAGTCATCATTTGCGCAAGTTTCTTTTTGGAACTTGGGTACAGTAGTAGCAAGATAAATTTAACGCATGTTCTAAATATGAGTATTTTTGAAACATTAGAAATCAGCTGTAAAGATGGATATTCTCTCAGTGGACGTTTTTACCCAAAACAAAATTCAAGTCAAAATAATTGGCCGGTTTTGATTTGCCCTGCCACGGGTATCACCCAACATTTCTACCAGGCTTTTGCAGAATGGTTGGCTACACAAGGTTATGATGTTTTAAGCTTTGACTTCCGTGGTATTGGTCGCTCCCTACACGGTCCTTTAAACAAGTCTGACGCTAGTATTGTCAATTGGGGACAGCTTGATATTCCTGCGGCTATAGACACCTTGTTATGCAAGACACAAGCAGAACAGGTCATTTTATTGGGCCATAGTGCAGGCGGGCAGCTTTTAGGCATTGTGCCAAATTATCAAAAAGTTGCCAAAGTCATTGCAGTTTCGGGTTCAACTGGACATGTGAAAGGGTTAAAAGGTAAAACCAAGCTGCTTGCTCCTGTTATGTTTAATGTTATTTTCCCATTAGCGCGTATTGCCAAAGGCTATGGTCCGACCCAAGCCATTGGTATGGGTGAAAACTTACCTAAAGATGTGGCTAAACAATGGGCGCAATTTTGTAGCAAACCGGGTTACGTCATGAATGCGATGGGTAAAACCGTGTTTGAAGATTTTCATGCTGAAATTAGCTGCCCAATCACGGTGCTTTGGTCTTCAGATGATGAAATTGCAACGAAAGCAAACGTAAAAGATTTACTGCGTTTATACCCGAATGCAGATACCCAGATGATTGAACTTAAACCTAAAAATTATGAGCATAAAGCCATTGGTCATATGCTAATGTTTAAAAAATCGCATCAGAATTTATGGCCGGTAATTGCACAGCAATTGGCTGTTTAGATCAGATTTAGATGGTTATTTAAAGGCTGCTGTGTTCTAATACTCTCAGTTTGAGATGAGCCTCTTACAGTATATGGGCTTGACCTATATACGACTAGCCCCTAACCATGGGGCTTTTTATTATCTGAATGTTTTAAAATCGGATATAAAAATAGGCTGGTTACAATACCAACGCTTTTCTAGATGCAAAGATCTTAAATGAATGATTAACCAAAAAATGCGATGGTCATTTAAATCCCAATCGCGTTAATAATAGTTTTAAAGATATATTTACTCAATAAAAAATTAGTTAGATTCGATGTCATAGACCCAATTTCTGGCTTGTTGATCCGTTGTTGTTTCACAAACATAGTAATAATCATCCCACAAATCTGGATGAAAAATTTCAAGTTTTCGATAAGTCACTTTTTTTGACTTCTCAATACATTCAAAGCTGTCGCCCTGCTCTTTCACGGCTGATCCATTCAGAAATCCACCAATACATAAAAACCGTGTCTGTTTAGCCATTTGGTTACTTCAACTTTTCATTCGTTTATCAATGCGTGGATTAAACGATGGATTGGTCTAGTTGTAAAGCGTAACCAATAATATGCTTATAAGACCTGTTGAAGAATCGAAGTGAATGATGATCTTAGTAATTAAAATCATGTTAGATGCTGATAATATGTTTTAGAAAATACTCCAAAATACCAATTTTCGTAACTATTGATAAGATATTAATAATTGAGCTGTTTGAAATGGTCTTTCAAAACATTCTTTAGGTACTTTTGCTGCATTTAATATGGATGGATACATAAGATTAATATTTTTTAATGGTAAATTTCTTTCATCTAATTCATAAGCCTGTATAAGCTGAAAACTCAATTGTTGTATTATTTTGGATAAACCGACAATAAGTAATTCACCTTGATTTAACCGTTGAAAAACCTTTTCCTGTAATAATTCTAATAGTGGATGACCGTCTTCATCCACATGAGCACCACCACCTTTATTTGCGATTAATTTTATTAATTTTCTTATTGTCAAAGGAATTGGATAACTAAGAATAATTTGATCTGCCCAATCATTCAAGGGTAAAACCTTTTGACCATATAGTGGAATACTATCTTCTACCCCATTCCAATAACACCTAGCCTCAAAAGACATACCTATTAAGACATTTCGTGATAATTTTAGATCCAAATCTTTGGAATCATCGTAAGTGTTAACCAAGCTTAGCAATTCTAAATTTGGAATTAATCTCATTAAAAGTGGCTTTGAATTATTACTATAATCACATAATAAGATCCTTAGTTGTGCAGATAAAGCTCTACACATATGAGTTTCACCTGAATAAATAGATTTTAAACAAGACTCTATAACCTTAAAACATTCTAACGCTTCTAAAAAATCCCTTTTATTATTCATATTATTCTCGAATAAATTTCAATTAAAAAAATAAGGGCTGATTACTCAACCCTTATCTTATACCTCTTATTGCTTAATTATCAAAGTAAATCATAGATTTACTCTTGCGCTAGGGAAAAGCCTTTCGGCTTTTCTTTATCCTAGCTCATTAAGTCAACTGAGCAGCAGCAATTTTCTTCGTATCAACATTCGCAGCAGCTTTTGTATACTCGCTCATTTTATCGAAGCTTAAGTATTGATAGATGTCAGCTGACATGCTGTCAATTTGAGCTGCATACTGTTGGTATTCTTCTGGAGAAGGTAATTTACCCAATACAGCAGCAACAGATGCAAGTTCAGCAGAAGCTAAGTAAACGTTAGCACCCTGACCTAGACGGTTCGGGAAGTTACGAGTAGAAGTCGATACACAAGTTGTGTTCGGAGCTACACGTGCTTGGTTACCCATACATAATGAACAACCTGGCATTTCAGTTCGCGCGCCAGCTTTACCATAAATGTTGTAGAAACCTTCTTCCATCAACTGATGTTCGTCCATACGCGTCGGTGGAGCAATCCACAGACGAGTTGACAACGCACCACCTGGAACTTTCTCTAACAATTTACCAGTCGCACGGAAGTGACCAATGTTTGTCATACAAGAACCAACGAATACTTCGTCAATTTTCACGCCTTGAACGTCAGAAAGAAGTTTTGCATCATCTGGATCGTTCGGGCAGCAAAGAACAGGTTCTTTAATGTCAGCTAGATCAATTTCATACACTTTCGTGTATTCAGCATCAGCATCAGCTTTGATCAGGCTAGGATTTTCTAACCATTTTTCCATGTTCTCAACACGACGAGCCATAGTACGCGCATCGCCATAACCTTCAGAAATCATCCACTTCAACATGGTGATGTTCGAACGAAGGTATTCAGCAACTTTCTCTTCAGAAAGTGTGATAGAACAACCAGCAGCTGAACGTTCAGCAGAAGCATCAGACAATTCGAATGCTTGCTCTACAGTCAGGTCAGTTTCCATTTCTGTTAAGTCAATCTCAAGGATACGACCAGAGAAGATGTTTTTCTTACCTTTCTTCTCTACAGTTAAATCACCCGCTTGAATTGCGTAGTAAGGAATTGCATGTACCAGGTCACGTAGCGTGATACCAGGCTGCATTTTACCTTTAAACTTCACAAGTACAGATTCAGGCATATCAAGTGGCATCACACCAGTTGCTGCAGCGAATGCTACAAGACCAGAACCCGCTGGGAATGAAATACCAATTGGGAAACGAGTATGCGAGTCACCACCAGTACCTACGGTATCTGGAAGAAGCATACGGTTTAACCAAGAGTGAATAATACCGTCACCTGGGCGTAAAGACACACCACCACGGTTCATGATGAAATCAGGAAGCGAGTGTTGCATTTGAACGTCAACTGGTTTTGGATACGCAGCTGTATGACAGAAAGATTGCATCACAAGGTCAGCAGAGAAACCTAGGCAAGCCAAGTCCTTCAATTCGTCACGAGTCATAGGACCTGTAGTATCTTGCGAACCAACAGTTGTCATACGTGGTTCACAGTAAGTACCTGGAAGTACACCTTGACCTTCAGGAAGACCACAAGCGCGACCAACCATTTTCTGTGCTTGAGTAAAACCTTTGCCAGTCGCAGCAGGTTGAACCGGAACCCGGAACAAAGTAGATACTGGAAGACCTAAAGCTTCACGAGCCTTAGTCGTCAAACCACGACCAACGATCAGGTTAATACGACCGCCAGCACGAGCTTCGTCTAGAAGTACAGGCGTTTTAAGATCAGCTTCAGCGATTTGCGCGCCGTCTTTGAACGCAGTGACTTTAGCAGCAGCATGATCAATTTTAAGAACGATTTCATCGCCCATGTTCATGTTGCCAACATCGATCTCGATTGGTAACGCACCAGCATCTTCCATAGTATTGAAGAAAATTGGAGCGATTTTAGAACCTAGGCAGTAACCACCGTCTTTTTTGTTCGGAATGTGCGGAATGTCATCACCGAAGAACCAAAGTACAGAGTTAGTTGCAGATTTACGAGATGAACCTGTACCAACAACGTCACCAACGTAAGCAACCTGGTTGCCTTTCGCAATAAGTTCTTTGATTTGATTCAGTGGACCCACTTCACCAGGAACTTCTGGGTTGATCCCGTCACGTACGTTTTTCAACATCGCATTTGCGTGCAATGGAATGTCCGGACGGCTCCATGCGTCTTGTGCAGGTGACAAGTCATCTGTATTTGTTTCGCCAGTTACTTTGAAAACTGTCAATTTAATTTCAGATGGAACGTCTGGACGTGTCGTGAACCATTCAGCATCAGCCCAAGACTGCATGACAGCCTGAGCATTTGCGTTACCCGCTTTCGCTTTGTCTGCAACGTCATGGAACGCATCAAATACAAGCAGAGTTTTTTTCAACGCTTCAGCAGCAAGTGCAGAAAGTTCAGCGTCGTCAAGCAATGTAACTAAAGGCGCAACGTTATAACCACCAAGCATAGTACCTAGTAAGTAAACCGCACGTTCTTTAGAAATAAGTGGAGAAGTTGATTCACCTTTTGCCAAAGCAGCCAAGAAAGCAGCTTTAACATAAGCAGCTTGGTCAACACCTGCAGGAACACGGTTTTCTAGCAAATCAACTAAAAATGCTTCTTCTCCAGCTGGCGGATTTTTTAATAGTTCAACCAAGTCAGCTGTTTGAGCATCATCAAGTGGCTTCGGTGGGACTCCGAGTGCGGCACGTTCTTCAACGTGTTGGCGGTAAGCTTCTAGCACGGTGTTATTCCTCTTTTTTAAAAAATTACCTGTGAATTCCAGCTTGTATAAAGCTTCACAAATAATATGGACTGCAAAATTTTACTAAAATTCCAGTTAAAAGTTAATGCAAGTAGAGTGTTTCTTTATGATGTCCATTATTTAGTATCTAAATGATGCCCATATTGATCACTCAATGATCAAGCTCACCCCAATGTACACCTTTAATCAGAATGATAATTAACTTTTGACTGAAACTCATACATAAAAAAGGCAACCTAATGTTGCCCTCTTCTTAAAAAGAAAAATATTCAACCTTAGTGGACTGTCGTTGCATTCATATATTCACGTAAATCATCGCGACAACCTTCAAATTTAACCTGAATTTCATCTTCATGCAGCATAGCATGCTCTGTGCTGGCAAATGAAATATGAACCTGATAAAGCTTCGTTTCTTGATCAATTATATGCCGAAGATAGACTTTATCGCCCAAACTGAGTACATAGTGACTGCCACCCATCACGATAACACCCTGTTCATCTTCTAAGAGCAAGTCTGCATTATGTAAATAACCCACGACATCCATATAGCGCTCCTTAGTTTTTTTATAGTTATTTTTATTATTCACTATTTATATAAGCTTTTCTATATTTATGATTTACTCAAATGTCACAATTTATACTGACTAGACTTAGGCTATTTTTAACCCTTAAGATAACGATAAATATAAAAAAACCGTTCTTTAGAACGGTTTGTAGTCTGGCATCTTACCATGGGGAGTCGCGATACATTTTTCTGTAATTTTTTGCTTGAACTGATTACGACTTGCTTCTGGATTTGCAGTAATCTCAGTTAATGGAAATGCATAGACTTGTTCAACAATATCCAAGATGAACGTTTTTGTCGTTTCATCTTCAATTTTATTGGCATGTTCTAACGCCGCTGCTTTATCAATAGCATTCTGACGGTCATACATAATCGTGTTTGCAGCATTTCCCACACTTTTACAATAACCCATCCACTGCTCTTCGGCGGTTAGTGGTTTTTTTTCAGCACAACCTACTAAAGCAACCAGTACGACTAAAGTGAATAACTTATTCATGAACCTTCTCCTATTCCCACCATCATAATCAAAGTTAAGGAAAATATGAAATAACTCATCCTTTATACACGGAAAAACCCAGCTTTAAACTTAAACGAAAAACATAAAAAAAGCCTAATCTGTGTAGATTAGGCTATAAACTCTGTATTCTTTCGTTGGTAGCGGGAGCTGGATTTGAACCAACGACCTTCGGGTTATGAGCCCGACGAGCTACCAGACTGCTCCATCCCGCATCAACGAGTTAGCTTTATACGCCCTAAATCATAACAAAGCAAACTTTATTCAATTTCAATTGAAAAATAACGTTTTTGAGCATTCATAATCCTAACTAGATTCTGAATTCAAAATCACTGGTGAATAATAAAAATATAATCAAAGCTGGTTAAAGTCAGCCAATCAGTATTTTTGGATGCATAAAATGACCAATCGGAAAGAATTTAAGTCATATTTTCAAATAAAGTGGTTTAAAACTATGCAATAGAATCTAACCCTTATTTCAACTCGACAGAAAGCTAAGCAGAGCCAAAATATAAGTTATTGATTTAATGTGTATAATTATTTATTTACAAATATAAGCCATAAAAATCATCAATAGATAAATATTTACTTGCATATTCTTAAATACACCTGTATTCTTTATCTTAACTAGAGAAATAGTTTTGTTCTGGTAAATCTTTTTGTATTTCGCAGTTTTAGTCATAATCCTTCGTTTTTCAGATTTAAAGTTCCATTCATATTTTCAAGTTAACACCGGGTTTTTAAATAAACCAAAAAATATTAAAGTTTATAGGATTGTATTATGTCTAATACTGTTAAAGGTACTGTTAAGTGGTTCAACGAAACTAAAGGTTTCGGTTTTATTCAACAAGAAAACGGTCCTGACGTTTTTGCTCACTTCAGCGAAATCGCTAACTCTGGTTTCAAAACTTTGGCTGAAGGCCAACAAGTTGAATTCAGCATTACTCAAGGTCAAAAAGGCCCGAATGCTGTAAACATCGTAGCACTATAATTCTAAAATTCTTCTTACATTAGTAAGATAGTTTAAGAGTAAAAAGCGAGAGTCCACTCTCGCTTTTTCACATCTGGGCTTTATAAAAATATTATTTCTACTAATAAATAAAAGCCTTATTATCAGTGTGTCCTTTTTAATTGTTTACTCCTCTAGTTTCCACCTTCATATTTAAATCTTACACAGATATTCAATTTACAAATAGTATATTTAATCATTAGATAAGCCATATTTTTAATTTAACTTTTATAATTTAGCCCCACAATCTAATACCTCAATTTTATTGAGTGGAAATTAATATCGGACGTATATGCTGCCTAGTTTCGTGCATATGTTTTTTACTAATTGGTCTGGTCAGTTTCACAGCAGAGATCTATTTAGGTGACACTTTTGTTCTATACGCTAGAATTTTAATGATTCTTGCTTCTACTCTTAATTCTTCAGATTATGAAACATTAGATAATGACCCATTCTTATAATTCTTAATATCAAAATAAAATGAGAAGCTGATCATCCGCATAGTTGAACAACTTCTCAGATATCTTAGAACAAATAAAATCAATTCAAAAAACCATATTTTTCATAAACTTAGAATCTCCAATTATAGAATAGATCTATTGCTCGTTCTAAGGATTGGCTCGCTTCTAAATACAATCGTTTATTCATTTGATAACGCAAGGTCAATTTATTCACGGGTGTAAACACACCTACACCATAACGAATAAACAAGTCTGGCGTAATATAACCCGTCACACTGACTTGGGTATCATCCCCTGTTCCTTGTGCATCGAGTGCTAAACCACTCAAGCCAAAGGTACGACCAATTTGATTGGTTAAGGCACGTGTACCGCCCAAGCCCATACTAATTCCTGCGGCAGCAATGGTATTGTTTACATCTGACTTAAAGCCTTCTGATTGACTAATACCACTGGCACCTTCATTAATACGACCGGTAATGATGGCGTTTAAAGCTTCCTGTTCCGATAAACCAGCATCGTTATAGATCTGAATATTTGGGCTAGTGGCCGTTCCTGTAACCCGCACACCCACTGTACTCCCTTGTACACTTTTATTGGCGTCAACATCTAAGGTTGGATTATATAAAGGGCCATTAAAACGGGCAATCGCACGATTCAAATCCAAACTTTGCCCATAAGCTTCAATTTTTACCTTTTGACTAACACCAATTGCACCATTGGCACGCATTGCTGTTTCAAGCCCGCGTTGTGATAAATATAAACGTCCAAGTAGTGGAATACGGCTATCAAAACCTTGGAAAATTACTTGATTGCCTAGATTCACCATAACATCTGCACGAATATCCCACGGTCGAGCTGCTCTCAATATTGCGAGCTGATCTTGTCCTTCATGAACAATACGTACATCAGACGATACATTAATTACCGGTGCCGAAGCTTCAGGCATTGAAATTAAGGCACGTGGCACTTCAACCTTGCCATTTAAGCTCAACTTTTTCTTGAATGGCAAGACATCCAGCGTTAAATCTGGGGTGACTACTGCCGTAATTAATGGTGCTTGGCGAAGCAGCAAATTTTCGCCTTTTAAATGCAATTGAATACGCGGATCATTTTTCCAATCTATATTACCCGTTAATGCCCCTACACCTTGACCACTATTAAATGCGCCATTAATACTGGCATGATCTTGGCGAATAGATGAATACACCTGGATATTGCTTAAGTTCACCGGTAATGAAATCATACTGATAGCACCATCTTTCAGGCGCATTTCACCATTAAATAAAGGTTGAGTCAGGGTTCCTGCAATTTTCCCTGCAAAAGACAAGGTTCCCGCAAGTGACCGAACGTCCTGGATGAATGGCTTAAAGACTTTAAGTTGTACCTGGTCGAAAGCCACTTCACCGCGCATTGGTTTATCAGCTTTATAAGGATCAATAATCACATTGGCATAACCGGTACCAATTTCCGGAGTTTTGACATCTAAACGAACTTGTAAACCTTCGGCTACACTTTTCGCAATAAGGCCAATTTCGTTGTAACTTAATGTAGAACCAATATCTTGTGGGTCTTCAGCTGCCAATCCAATCACACCATTGCGTGTTACCAGCCTTGCATCTATTTTCGGTTTGGCACCTTGCGCCCATGCTGCTTTTGCATAGCCATTCACCTTACCGGTAATTGCCAAACCTTCAGGCATAAATGCAGCAAAATCATTCAAATCGACATTTTGGGTAACAAAGGATACATTTCCTCTGGTTTTACTGACACGAATCGGTTGATCGAAACATAACTGGCTCTGCTGACTTGACCAACAATGGGCACCGACAAACAATTCTGATTTCGCTGAACTGTAAATGACCGAGGCATTTTGACGTTGTACTAATCGAGCACGTAAAGAGTCAAAATCACCTTTCTGAATTTGCCCCAGCCAATCATTCTGTGCATTAAAACCACCCGCCAATTGCACATAAAATTTGGAAATTTTGTTTTCTGCCTGAACTTTCAATATATGAGCTTTACGAGTGCCTGCCAGTGAAATTTCACCTTGTTGAATCTCACGCGAACCACTACGTAAACTTTCCATTTTCGCCGTCATGAGCGCTGGAGTAAGTTCAGAGGTTGGTAACTCACCTTGTACACGTAATTTTTTAACACTGAATAAATTATTAAAACCAAAGTCATCTACCGCCAGATTTGCAGTCGCTTGCAAACGTGGTTGAGATTGCACATTTAAATAGCCATAAGCACGGCCACGAAGCCCACTATAAATTTCATACAAGGCAGGTGCATTAATTTTTAATCTTAAGTTTTGTGCATTACCAGTCGCTTGAATCTGGTTTTTTGCATAGGACAGATACAAATTATTGGCTTCAAACTGTTTGGGCAAGAAGCCTTTTTGATTTGAATCAATGACCATTGCCAAATTCCCTGTTCCACGAACAGGTTTATTATTAATGATACCGGCTAAATTTAATTTTTCAATATTAATGCGTTTTAGGGTATCGGACCAAACCCCTTCAGTTTTCACATTACCAGATAGCTCACCACGTACAGAGGACACAAAATAATGCGGTTTGAATCGGACCAGGGATGCATTTACATTCCAGCCAATGCCATTTTTAAGATTGACTAAACCGCTGGCAAAAATTTTACCAGCAATCCCTGAATGCTGTAATTCAGCAATTTTAATCAATTCAGGTGTACCTGAAACTTTAAACTTGAGTAAGCCTTCGCTGACCGGAATCTGACTGGCATTTAATGCACCATCATAATTGACGGCAAAACTTTTAAAGGCGCCACCCGATTTTTGATCGTTGAATAAAATGGCTGCGGTGCTACGCCCAGTTAAGCGAACGGTTTCCTTGTTATTTTGCTGTGCCAGACGACCGGTCAAGTTAATTGCATTTAAATGAATAATCTGCTGATTGGGTTTAGCAAAACCATCAGCTTTAACTTGGCCATTTAATAAGTTAACCGGTGCAGCATCAACCACGGTTTGCGGATTAAAATCTTTGGCGTTAACAATGGCATTCCATTTTAATTGACGTTTTTCAGTCGGCAACTCGACTTTTGCACTTCCGCTCAAGCTCCCTTTACCTGCCACGTAGCTGAAGCTTGGTACATTCAAATTATTATTTTTAAGATTGAGCTGTGCCTTATATAAACCTTCAGGCAACATGCCCTTGTCATGCTTAGTCACAGCAGTTGCAACATGAATATCCTGTTTTCCTTCTACCAATGCCAGTTGAACATCACCTGATTTACTGCTTAACCAACCTATATAGGGTACGACACGGTCAATATTTTTCCACGCCACGTCAAGTAGCATCGGATTTGGCTTTTTACCTTTTTGCTCATCTTGATCGAGCTTTAGGTTCCATGTTTCATAACGATCAAAATCAACCAATGCGGTCAAATGCATGCCTTTGTCTAAACTGCCTTTAGAAGCAATTTTTCCATCCAGACTCGGCGGTAGAAAATCCTGAATCACGAGCGGAATCAGTTTGTCTTTTGGATTGATCTTGTCCAAACGACCCGTCATATCCCAAGTGACTTGGTCTTTCCAACTCACCACACCTGCGACATTCACGGCGCCATTCATGAGCTGACCATTTAAATTGCTAATATCAAGTTGATGAACTAAATCGGTATGCATGCTTCCGTTATATTGACCTTGTGGAATATTTTTGCCGCTTAGGTCCGTCGCAACATCGATATTTAAACGCTCGATATCACCATTGAATTTCGCCACACCATCTTTAGTAAACAGCTTCTGTTCAGTCATCAATGGCCAGTGATATTGCTTAAACTGCAACTCCCCAAACATCGGTACATGTTTACGTACCGGATGTACTACAGCCCAACCGGTTAATAAATCGGGGGTATTGGTTGCTACACCAGCTTGAATGGTATCTAAGGTGCCTCTGGCGACGACTTTAATATCATGAATATTCAAGCTTTTATTCAGGGACGGTATATTTACATCAGCGACAGCATTTAAAGGATATTTCCCTTCAAATTTCATATCTCCAGTCGCATTTTTTACTGACAGATAACCCATATCCATACGGGAATCTTCAAACTTGAGTTCTGTACCTGACCAAAGTGCCTTATTTAAATGAATATCATTAAATTTCACGCTGCTGGTTGCAGTTTTAATCAGTAGATGGTCAATATCAGCCGTATCTACGCGTAAAACAAAAGGTAAACGGATTACACTAAATTTAAAAGGATCATCACTTGCTGGATTCTTGCTGATAATTTGCAGATTACGTACATCGGCACGATTCAAATGAATTTCTTTTTTCAAGATTGCGCGCCAACCCAAAATCACATCGGCACGATCAATTTTAACGTCTACAGGTTTTAAGGTAACCCGAATATTTTTTAGAATAATGCCATGTAAAAGATTACCGCTTTCATATTCGTAATCAATAATTTTTTGGCTCTGTAAAACCCGGTCCAGTAAGAATTTACTGCCTTTATCGGTAGTAAACATCACAGCGAAGGAAGCAATAAGCAGAATCAACACAATAAGCAGTGTGAATAGCACACTCCTCAAAATACGACGTTTTTTTGGTCGTGGTGTTTCTGTCTCTGGTTGCTGTTCTACTTCAGCCATAATGCTCTCTAAAACCTAAAAATTATAATTGTGAACCAATAAAGAAATGGATACGGATCGGATGATCGTCATCAGAAATACCTGAAGCCACATCAACACGAATTGGGCCAATTGGCGAGGCCCAACGAACCCCTAAACCAACACTATATGCGGTTGGTGTATTAAAATCTTTGTCATATGCATTCCCCACATCACTAAATACGGCTGCACGCCAGCCTTCTTTAAATTGATAGTTATATTCTAACGAACCTACAGCTAAAGCTTGCCCGCCAATTTTGAATCCATTTTCTTCAGGCGATAGACTTTTATAATCAAAACCACGAACAGTTTGGTCACCACCCGTAAAATAACGCAGGTTATAAGGCACTTTAGTAAAATCTTGTGCAAAGATATAACCTACGTCACCACGCCCTACAAACTGGTGGTTATCATTTTCACCTAATGAATAGATAAAGCGCCAACCCGCATTCACAATGGCCATATCAGCATCGGATAATAAACTTTCACTGCCCAGTTCAACTTTATAATTTTGTCTAAAGCCTTTGCCTGGATTGACGCGCTTATCACTGGTGGTACGAGCAACTTCATAGCCAAATAATAATGATTGTTGCTGCTCATTCGCATTTGCTAAAAATGCATCCGGAATTTCTGCAGCATCTACGACACCCTCTTGTGTAATACGATCTAAACGATAACGTAAACCAAAAGTATGTTGCCAACTTCCGCGTGGTCTTTTGATAATTCGATCCACACCCGCAACTGCAGATTCGATCATCAATCCATTGCCCTGTGCAACGTCATCCCGTTCTTCGCGCTCATAACCGCCCACCAAACTAATATAGTCATTAAGGGGATGGTGATAAGGAATATTATAGCGACCGTCAATCGACTGACGGATTTTGGATAATTCCAGGTTGGCATCAAATGAATGGCCACGGCGGTTCACAATGGCACGGCGGTACTGACCACGAATACGTGCGCCGGTATCGCTACCATAACCGGCACCGATTTCTGCACTATTTAAACGGTCAGCATTTAAAGTCACAATTACCGGGATTTTCTTTTCTTCACGTGCTTGAGCTTTTAAGCGCTCTTCTTCAGTTTCTTTGGTTTCTTGTTCTACGCGCATTTGACGCAGATTTTGATCAGCTTCTGTATCGGTTTTACCCGCAAATTGTGTCTCATCAACCACGGATTGAGTAACTTCTTTTGAAGAAACAGCCTGTTTTTTATCCTGAACGCTCGCTTCATTTTCTGATATTTTCTGCTGATCCACCAAAGCTTGAATATCAGGTGGAAGTTCTAACTGTTTTTCAATGGGATCTGGTCGTACAGCATCAACCAAAGTGTAATTAAAATAACGCGAGTTGGTTAAGTTATTGGCCAGGCCGTTGACCCGCCAAAAAGTATAATCGGCCCCATCTTCCCAGGAAACCATACTTTGCAACACATCCATATCGATTGGAAACGGCTTAGAAGGATCACTCATACGAAATTCTACAGGTCCTAATTTGTAGCGATCACCTGTTTCATAACGTAAATTTATATCTGCCGTATTTTGCGGTTGGGCAACTTTTACATCATGCAAACGCCAGTAACTGTCAAAATAACCATTATTGTTCGCTGCATTACTAATACGTGTTTTGGTTTGTTCATATAAACCATGATTGAAAATATCACCGATATCTTGATCAGGTAATACACTGATGACCTGGAACTGCGCTTGTTGTTCACCTGCTCCACTAAACTCTACATTTTGTTCTTTAATCAGCACAGGTGAATTGGGGGTGACATTTACCCGAACCCGATTCTCGCTGAGTTTCTCAAATTTAAATTTGGCATTATAAAAACCGACTGCTTGAGCTGCCTGATTTGACATGGTTCTTAATTGTGGCAGTGCCGAAGGAAAATCACTAAAGGATTCCTGAGTAAAACTGGAAAGTTTACCCTTAAGATTATCTTTTAAATTTTCCAAGGCTTGCGTATAAGCCTTACTTGAAACCTCGCTAGGGTTTTGTACCGAGGCAAATACTACATCGGCAGTGATCCGTGGAACTTTTGCAGTATTCAACTGACTTGATGGTCGTATTTTGTATAACCAACGCTTAAAGAAATTCGGTTCTTCAACTTCATCTGCAGCCGCTAACTCAGGTAAAGTTTTTCCTGCTTCATTGGCTTCAACCACAATTTTGCTGTCGTCTTGAATGCTCGACATCAATTGATCGACATTCACCGGTGCCTGATTAATTTCTACCAGTTCTTGTTGAGTAGCGTCGGAAACCACTACTTCATTAACTTGTCCAGCACGATATTGTTGTGCTTGAATTTTCGCATTTTCCGCCTCACGGAATATTTCGTCTGCCATTGCTTGGCTGACTGGCGCAATGGGCAGTTCTTCTAAATCTTCAAACTCAATCGGTTTAAATTCTTCTAAAGGTTGGCTTGCTTGTTCTTGTTGTTGCAGCATTTGCAAACTATTAAGCTCAGTTTTATTTTCCTGAAAATTTTCAATTTTTTCTATTTCTTCAGGGCTATCCATCCCTTGCTTAACAGCTTCACTCTTGAGTTGTTGTTGAAATTCTGCTTGAGTGACCGTTGTATTCGGCTCAGTTACTTGTGCAAAACTTTGTTGGGCAAGTAATATTAAAAAGAGACTAAAACAAAATTGTTTATGTTGATCATCCCACTTTATGAAAGAGCGGACACTTAGTGTAAGAGTCGACTTTTTAAAATTCAGTTTTGCAAGCATAAAGAACTCTAAACTAATATAATATTTGTAATGGAAATACCCAAAATCAGCTTTCTAACAAGCTCAAATCTATTGGAATTTTCACAAAAGTATAGGTTGAAAATATAATACATGATTTTTTATAGTATTTTACCAAATGCTCACATTTCTTAATAAAACTTAATGAAGCCCATAAACCATGGAAAAAAATGAACATCTTTTAGCTACACGTCGATTTTTACCAATGTTTGTCACTCAATTTTTCGGTGCACTGAATGACAATGTCTATAAACAGTCCCTGTTACTGGTTATTACCTATGGTTGGATCAATCAGCAAAGCGCCAGTGTCAGCACCCTGAATAATCTCGCCGCCTTATTGTTTATTTTACCCTATTTTATTTTCTCTGCTACAGCCGGACAGATTGCAGATAAATATGAACGTTCACAACTGGTACGAGGCATTAAAATACTCGAAATTGTGATTATGCTGATTGGTTCTGCTGGCTTTTTACTGGGTCATTTATGGCTATTATTAACTGCTTTATTTTTAATGGGTGTGCATTCGACTTTCTTCGGTCCAATCAAATATGCCATTTTGCCTGAAATTTTGAAACCCAATGAATTGATGTCCGGAAATGCCTTGTTCCAGTCCGGCACTTCTATTGCCATTTTGATTGGTATGATTTTAGGCGGTGCCGTGATTTCTGCATCAGATGGCAATCTGTTCTGGATTAGCCTGACTGTGGTCACTATTGCTGTTCTAGGCTATATCTCAAGTCGTTTTGTGTTAAAGCAAAATGTAACCTCACCTGATCTTAAAATTGACTGGAACTTTTTTAGAACCAGTTTTCAGACCTTAAAATATGCCAAAAGCTTACCGATTATCTTTCTGATTTTATTAGGTAATTCTTGGTATTGGTTTTATGGGGCAACCTATCTGACCCAGATTCCGCAGTTAACTCAACAAAACCTGCATGCCTCTGAAAATGTGGTAAGTCTACTTTTAACATTCTTCTCTGTCGGGATTGGTGTGGGTTCTTTGTTGTGCCGTAAAATTGGTGGTACAGAAGTCAATTTAAAGATGGTGCCGGTAGGTGCTATTGGTTTGACGGTTTTTGCTTTTTATTTGGCAGCAAGTTTAGCTTTTGTGCCTGAACGTAGCGGTGAAATGCTAGGTTTAAAAGAGGTATTTACCCAAGGCTGGAGCTATTACCATGTCATGCTGGCTGTGACATTACTCGGAATTAGTGGCGGTTTTTATATCGTACCTTTATACGCCATGATGCAAGCCTTTTCTCCACGCTCACATCGTGCGCGTATAGTAGCGGCAAACAACATTTTAAATGCAGTATTCATGGTATCCTCTGCTATATTTTCGATTATCATCTTAAGTATATTCAAGATTGATATTAAAATACTTTTCAGTATTACTGCTATTCTAAGCGCAATTTTCACTACATGGCTCCTGTTCAGGCTTAAGCCAATGCTTGCAGCACAGCAACAAGAAGCTTTAGAGGATTAATTTTATGCGTCAATATACCGGTATCGACAAATTTATTCATTCGTTTGATCAAGCGCTTCGCAGTCTGGTTCCCGGAACGACCTCTGCACAGCGTGAAAATCCAGGCAGTGCTGTGGAAACCCAACTCGGTGTCAGTGAAGCACGTCATGTTGCCGGTTTAATGCGAGTGAATCATAGCGGTGAAGTATGCGCGCAGGCGCTTTATCATGGTCAGGCACTCACTGCAAAATTGCCCAATGTACGCCGTGAAATGGAACAAGCCGCTCTTGAAGAGCAAGATCATTTGGCTTGGTGTGAAGACCGCTTAAAAGAACTGGATAGCCATACCAGCTTGTTAAATCCGGTCTGGTACGGCCTGTCCTTTGGTATGGGAGCGATTGCAGGAATTGCCGGCGATAAATACAGCCTAGGTTTCGTAGCCGAAACTGAACGTCAAGTGAGCTTGCATTTAGAAGACCATATCAAGCAGTTGCCGGAGCAAGATGAGCGTTCGCGTAAAATTCTGGTACAAATGAATGAAGATGAGTTGCATCATAGAGATACAGCATTGAATGCTGGGGGTGTAGATTTACCCGCGCCTGTACGTATTGCAATGACAGGCATTTCAAAGTTAATGACAAAAACCAGTTATTATATTTAATTAATTTTTGAATGATTTAACGCCCGCATTATTGCGGGTTTTTTATGCTTTTTTCTAGGTTTCTTGAACTGTAGTTGTTTAAATTATTTTTTGCGGTAATAAGTGCAAATGCTGTAAACAATACGCACTATCACCATACACGCGATAACACTAGCGACAATATAAAAATCGTGATGATAGGGTAAGTTTTTCTGCCAGAACACATGTAACCAATGACTCACTTGCAAGCCAACACTCACAATAACAAATGCCCAGATAAAACATGCCGTAATATTCACCAGCATGTATTTCAGCAAAGGATAGCCTTTCACTCCAATCGAAATAGGGAGAATTATCCGTAATCCCAGGCAAACCGCATCAGTAAAATAGTTAACACAGGATAATCTTCAATAACTTGGTTTGCCTGCTCAAACTTTTGCGCCAATTTTGGCCTCTTTTTAATAAATTCGATGCCATAGTGTTTGCCAATCTAGTAATAGAGTTGATCCCCCCAAAAACCCACCCAGCATGACAACGATAATTAATAACCAGAAATTAAAGATATGCTGATGTACAGCATATGCTCCAAGCATGAGAACAGTTTCACCTTCAAAAAAGCTACCAATAAAAATAGCAAAATAACCATAGTGTTGGAGGAGATCGGTCCAGTTCATCATTTTTTATATCTGATCACAGTTTTATTATGTGCGCTACATCACTATTGATTACCAAGACAACTCCGGTTGCTTTTTTAAGCATTTATACTTCACCAGTAAAATAAAGTGATTTCTCTGCCTATTTGGAACCTAATTCACTGAGTATATGGAGATTATTTAAGACAAGTGTTTGCTTCAAATTAGGCCCAATCGACAGAGTCAGCTGTTATGCAGATGAATTTTTTTATATGGCTAAAAACACTCAATTTAAAATTATGAGTCAGAACATAAGCGATTATGTTTAGCATCTGGAAGATCGTTATGATTATCTGCAAGCTGCATTACACAATAATTGATCAAGCATAAAAAAGCCCAACATCCTGTTGGGCTTTTTCGTATTTGATGCTTAGATCTGACTCCTGTCTGATCTTACGTTCCT
>NZ_JAFCTF010000014.1:0-113522 GCF_049895885.1 Acinetobacter sp. TSRC1-2 | reverse complement strand
GAGTATGATTTAAAGCCATTTCTTGCTGTTTTATGGTCATTATTTTTAGCAGGATTTGCCTCTTTCTCATCGTTGTAAGGTAGTGAATAGTAAACATTTTCTCATTTATATATAAAATTAGTTATTTTAATACAATAAGATAGAATGCATTTCATAAAGAAATACTCATAATCTTTGGTCTTATTGTTAATAGAAACTCATATTATTATATTGAGCAAAATTGAATTTTAACTTAACAATTCATAGGCTGTGATGGACAAGTACTCATGGGAGATGAGAGCGAATGACAACGGAAAAAATAGATGTAAATTCTGTAGTGGATCATGCGAAATTTAAGCCATTTCATTTCAATGTGGTTGCTTGGTGTTTGCTC
The DNA here is from genome assembly GCF_049895885.1 of Acinetobacter sp. TSRC1-2. Classification (NCBI taxonomy): domain Bacteria; kingdom Pseudomonadati; phylum Pseudomonadota; class Gammaproteobacteria; order Moraxellales; family Moraxellaceae; genus Acinetobacter; species Acinetobacter sp. TSRC1-2. The sequence continues at coordinate 113,149 of NZ_JAFCTF010000014.1, read as the reverse complement.
ATTATCTTATTTGACGGCTATGATCTAGCAATTAATGGTGTGACTTTGCCATTACTAATGAATGATTGGGGCTTAAGTGCTGTCCAGGCAGGCATGTTAGCCAGTACAGCTCTTGCTGGCATGATGTTCGGTGCGATGATCTTTGGCTCACTCGCAGACAAGATCGGTCGTAAGAAAGTGATCATGATCTGTATTGTATTATTCAGTGGTTTAACTTTTGCGGGCGGTTTTGCTTCAAATCCAACTGAATTTGGTATTTTACGCTTCCTTGCCGGGCTCGGTATTGGTGGGGTGATGCCAAACCTGGTGGCATTGACTTCGGAGTATGCCCCACAAAAAATGCGTAGTACCTTGGTCACGACCATGTTCAGTGGGTATGCTGTAGGCGGTGTAATGGCAGCACTACTAGGTTCATGGTTCACGCCAAGTTTTGGTTGGCAAATCATGTTCTTTATTGCAGGTATTCCATTATTTTTATTACCCTTGATCTGGAAGTTTTTGCCTGAATCACTCGCGTTTATTGTGAAACAGAACAGGCAGGCCGAAGCACGTCAAATCGTACGTCGCTTGGCACCAAATCTGACTGTAACAGAGAATACGATATTCACTTTACCACAGGAAAATGTGCCTGAAGCAGCTAACGTAGTGAGTTTGTTCCGTCGTGGCCGCGCGGTAAATACCTTGCTGTTCTGGGTCGCGTTCTTCACTTGCCTGTTAACCATGTATGCTTTAAGCAGCTGGTTACCGAAGTTAATGATGGCGGCAGGCTACTCGATGGACAACAGTCTGATGTTCATGATGGTGATGAACGTTGGTGCAGTCGTGGGTATTGTCGGTGGTGGTATTCTTGCAGATCGTTTCCACTTGAAACCGGTACTGATGGTTCTGGGTATTATGGGTGCGATTGTGATGAGCCTGATGGGCTTCCAGTCGAATACCTTCCTGCTTTACATCTTGGTGTTCTTGGCCGGTGCAGCGTCGATTGGTTCACAAATGCTGTTATATAGCTATGTTGCGCAGTTCTACCCACTTGCGGTGCGTTCGACAGGCATTGGCTGGTCTTCTGCGATTGGCCGTATGGGCGCGATTGTAGGGCCGATCCTGATTGGTGGCTTACTGGGTATGAACCTACCTGCTTACTTCAACTTTATGGCAGTCGGTTTACCGGTTCTGATTACTGCAATTGCGGTTGCATTGATCATGCATGACAATGAGTCTGAAAAAATTGGTTCAATTGAGCCAGCAGTGTCTAAAGCTTAAAGCCAAGTATTAAATAAGAAGCCTCCGAAAGGGGGCTTTTTATTGTCTAGAAAATTTTTAAAGATTATTATCTTAAATAATAAGCAAGTAGGAAAAATAATGAAAAAAGATTGGAAGTCGGTTAATGAGTGTTTTTTATTTAATTTAACGAACTGGTTTCTGTTAATTGCTGGATTAATAAATTTGGGTGTAGGAACTTGGTCTTCTTATTTCGGTAACACACCTATTGCTATTACTTCTTTGACAGCAGGGTTAGTATTATTATTTGCTGCGACAATCGACCGATTTGAGTCATTGAAAGGATTAGGAGTAGAAGCTAAGACTAGACAATTAGATAAAAAATTAGAAGAAGCTGATAAGGCATTAATCTATCTTAAAGAGATGACAGCTATAACAGCTAAAACTCTTGTCGAAATTCAAAGTAATATCGGTAGATTTGATGGAGCTCCTACATCTGAAGAGTTTATTCAATTTGCTGATGATATTAGAAAAATAATGAAAAAAACTGGATCTAATGAACAAGATATACATGAAGTTTTAAAACCTTGGGCTAAAACTTTATGTATGGATCTAAGTTTTAAGAAAATTAGGAGTTTACGAGCTGCTTTAAATGAAAAAATTCAAGATTTAGATAATCAAATTAAGGAAATTCCTCAACCAATTAATTCTTCTCACTCTTCTCGTCATAATGATCTTCTTGAAAAGAAATCTAGAATCTCTACATATCTCCAAAATGATTTAAGTAAGTTACATTTAATTGAAATAGATGACTATCCTGAAAAACTATTAAAATTATACGATGATGCACCATATCTAGAAAAAGAAAAAATTGAAAACTTAAAAAAAGAGCTAGAATTGTTTATACCTGAAATGAAGTTATTAAAATTTGAGAAAAAAGTTGATAACAAATATTTATGGATAAGAGCACTTAAGGAAACTTGAGATTTAACTTAGACAGTGTTTAATTATTTTAACTACTACGAAATTATCTAGGATATTGTTTTATGAAACTCAACTCATTCTCCCCAATCCCTGAAGATGATGACGAACTGCATCTTCCTGAACTGGTGTACTGGGCATCCTTAGGTGATATTGATCAAGTCGAGCAGGGCATCAACGATGGTCTGGACGTCAACTCTGCCGATGAAGAAGGCTATAGCGCCTTACATGCAGCAGCTGAAAATGATCATTTAGAGGTCGTGAAGCTATTGATTAGTAAAGGTGCGGATATTAATCATCGCAGTACTTATACAGCTTTAGAACTTGCTAAAATGGCAGGAAATCAAGAAATAGTGATTTATCTAAAGAGCTTAAAAGGAATAGCTTAAATCACTTAAATACAAAAAAGCCCTATCACGATGAGAGGGCTTTTTTGTATGCATTGCTTAGGTATAACGGCTGTTCTACCTCACGTCCTGATGCTCAAACTTATAATTATTGTTTTAGGTTTGGGAAACATCCTGTTTCCTGATGAATTCAGAATAAGAAAATTATCTTGAAGGAGATAGAGGTTCATAGAACTATTTTATGTACGTTACGTCTTACACAACCCACCAGACAAAACGAAATGAAAAGTTTGTTACCAATAAAAAACAGTGATTTTCAATATTTTACTTAGAATAAAAGTGATGAGCTATTTGAATGGCAGAGGATAATAACGATGAAAATGTTCCGACAGCGTATGCTGACCACAATCATATTAATCAGTACATCAAGTTTAACAGCCTGTAATGCACAAACTGACGCTGTGAACTCTGCATCCAAGTCAGCCCCAGAAACGCCATCTTCCAAACCTTCTTCAGGTTTAGTTAATCAAACTTATAAACTGACGAACGTCGCACAGTTTAATGAACCTTGGGCGATTGCCTCTTTAAAGGATGGACGTTTACTGGTCACTGAGCGAAAAGGAAAATTACAATTATTTGATCCTAAAACTCGACAACAGGTTGAAGTTAAAGGCATCCCTAAAGTGGCATACGGCGGGCAAGGAGGCCTTGGTGATATTGCCTTGCATCCACAATTTGAACAGAACCATCAAATTTATATAAGTTATGCAGAAGCAGGACCGGGCGGTTATGGTGCTGTAGTTGTTCGGGGTGAGTTAGATTTATCCGATGCTCAAAAACCGCAACTTAAAAATTTAAAAACCATCTGGAAACAGGTGCCTAAAGTCCAAGGTCAGGGCCATTATGCGCACCGGCTGTTATTTGGGGCTGATGGCAAGCTCTGGATTAGTTCCGGTGAACGTCAGAAGTTTGATCCTGCACAAGATATGCAATCCAATTTAGGCAAAATCTTACGTTTAAATGATGATGGTACACCTGCTTCAGGTAATCCATTTATGAATCAAGGAGAGATCGCAAAACAGGTCTGGTCATTGGGCCACCGTAATCCACTTGGCATTGCATTTGATCCTAAAGGGAAACTGTGGGTGGCTGAAATGGGACCTAAAGGTGGCGATGAGCTCAATCTCATCATAAAAGGTGAAAACTACGGTTATCCGATTGTTTCAAATGGCGATCATTATGATGGAAAAGATATCCCTGACCATCCTACCCGTCCTGAATTTAAAGCTCCTGAGATCAGCTGGACACCTGTCATCTCTCCATCTAGTTTGATTTTTTATAAAGGTAATCAATTTCCAGCATGGAAAAATAAGGCCCTAATTGGCGGCTTGTCTTCTGAAGCGATTGTGGTGGTTGATACAGAAACGAAGCCAGTAAAGGAAGTACAGCGCCTAGCCATGAAACAACGTATTCGTGGTTTAGTTGAAGCCCAAGACGGTTCAATTTGGGTACTCGAAGATGGTAAAAATGCAAAATTGGTTAAAATGACTGCAAAATAATTTCAATTTCATTGGATTATAAAGCCCGATTCAAAGATCAGACTTTCAAAGATAACAGCCTAAATCCTTGGGTCGAATTATGTTATGAAGGATTGTTTTGTTGATTGAGATTAAAGTTTGATATTTCAGCATGAGGTAGATTTTGGTCATTTAATTGAGCTTTTCGACAAGTGGGTGGCTCACTTTAAATCACAATACAAATAGTTATAAGAATAAAATAAATTTAAAAAAAAGCCCCGACATCCTGTCGAGGCTTTTTTATATTCATTTTAAAGGTATAACTCCTGTCCTACCTATCAGCGTCCTGCTGTTTATTGCCTATCATTATTGTTTTGTGATTTAGAGACTTCCTGTCTCTGTATGGCTTAAATATAGCGCTTAAATTAATACGTGAAAAGTGGAGATATTCGGCAGCTGTTGTAAGCTAAAACCTACACAGGTGCTTAAAAAATATCAGGCACTCACATATTGAATCAGTTTATCTAAAACAGATCTGAGATTTTTGTTATCAAATTCATTCGGTTCAAATTCTTCAGTTTTATTGCGTGAGAAGATGTCCCGAATTTCAATCACCGCATTGCTATCGACTAAACCGAGCTGGGTTCCAACTTGACGGATTTGATCAATCGAGCGTGAGCCATTGGTTGCACCATAGCCAATATAAGCCGCCGGTTTACCTTGCCATTCTTTGCCTAAGTAATCCAAAGCATTTTTAAGCGCCGGACTATAACCATGGTTATACTCAGGGCTAATCAAAATAACGGCATCACCCGAAGCAATTTTGTCAGCCCATTCTTGTTGTTTGGGCTGATCATAAATACCGGTCAGAGGAGGGTGGCTACCTGCAAAAATAGGCAGGTTCCATTCTTTTAAATCGACCATTTCAACCTGAACGGTACTAAAATTGGCTCTTTCAATACTGCGCTGTACCCAACGTGCCACTTTTATGGCTGTACGCCCCTCGCGAACACTACCGACAATAATCTGAATTTTCATCTTGAACCTGTGTTTTTTTATCAAGTTATGCTCTAAATTAGTCTGAATGTGTTGGGCTGAATATGAGGGATTTGTATCTCCCAAATGTAAAAAAGCTCCCGAAGGAGCTTTTTAAAAATCATCCCTTAGATGATCTTTTACATTAGTTTAATACCTTGTTGACCGGCAGGCGTCACTTTAAAGATTTCCACTTCAAAGGTAATATTTTTGCCTGCAAGTGGGTGATTAAAATCAATTTCAGTAATATCTTCACCGACTGATTTCACTACCCCAAATAGGCTTTGTTTGGCTTTATCTTCAAACTCAATCATATGACCGACAATCGGTGTCTGTTCGAATTTAACGGTATCAAATTTTTGCACGTTTTCAGGGTTCCAGGGACCGAACGCATCTTCGGGAGGAAGACTGACAGTACGACGGTCACCGGCACGTAAACCAAACAGTGCTTTTTCAAAACCAGGCAATAAGCTGCCATCACCCATCACCAGGCTTACCGGTTCTTCACGGCTACGGGTGTTGTCAATTTCCACACCGTTTTCAATAGCCACCGAAAAATGCAGCTCTACTTTCGAGCCTTCATTAACACGAGTTTCTTCGTTTGGATTAATAATTTCAGTCATTGTGTTGCGCTTCCGCACGTTGAATACGTTGCTTTTCTAGGAAAAAAGTATCGATCAGCATTAGAATAGTCCCAACAGTAATGGCACTATCTGCAATATTAAAAGCAGGAAAGTGGCTGTTGTTGTAGTAAATGTGAATAAAATCGACCACATAACCCAAAGATACGCGGTCAATTAAGTTACCGATCGCCCCACCCAAAATCAGGGCAATCGCCAACGGTAAAATTCCCATTTTTTTCGGCATGCGCATCAGCCAAAATACAAAAATTACAGACACTAAACCTGCCAGTGAGGTAAAGAAATAACGCTGCCATCCACCGGCATCGGACAAGAAACTAAAGGCTGCACCATAGTTATGCAGTAATGTCCAGTTTAAAAAGGGCAGTACCGGCACAGGATCTGCATAATTCAGATGTGTCGTTGCAATCCATTTGGTCCATTGATCCAGAATAATCGCCACAATGGATAAACCCACCCACATCAGATTGTGTGGGTAGAATTGGAATAAGCCCTTTTTAGCTTGTGGATTAGGCATATTTTCTCTCTTCGCCTTGACCTGTAGGAAGGTTAATAATACAACGAGAACAAAGACCTGGATGTTCGTGATGTGTATTCACATCTGGTAGTACATGCCAGCAGCGTGCACATTTTTCACCTGTCGCGGCCGATACTTTCACACGTAGGCCTTCAAGATCCGTTGCTTCACCTTGTGCTTCGTCAAATGCATTTACAATCACAGTCGATGTGATCAGAACGAAACGAAGTTCATCACTTAACTGATCAAGCACTGCTTTCAATTCAGCATTTGCCCAAAGTTCAACTTTGGCAGACAGGTTAGAACCAATCAGTTTGGCATTACGTGCAGCTTCAATTTGCTTGTTCACTGCAGATTTAACGCTAATTAAAGTTTGCCAATCCGCTTCTGAAACCAGGTTGGCTTTCGATGCAACCGGAATGTCATACCATTCAGTGGTGAACACGTATTTCTCAGTTTGACCCGGAATTAAAGGCCAAGCTTCTTGAGCAGTAAAGGTCAAGATCGGTGCCATCCAGCGAACAAAAGCCTGTACCAGGTGATACAAGGCAGTTTGTGCAGAATGACGTGCTTGCGAGTCTGCTTTGGTGGTGTACTGACGGTCTTTGATGATGTCTAAATAGAAACCACCCAAGTCATTAATACAGAAATTGGTCAACGCGCTTGCCACGATATGGAAGTTCATATCTTCATAAGCTTGCTGAATGGTTTTTTGTACGTCCGCTGCGCGTTGCAAAATGTATTGGTCTAACGCAATCAACTGATCGACTGGCAATGCATCTGTAGCCGGTTGGAAACCATTCAGGTTTGCCAACAAGAAACGCAAAGTATTACGGATACGACGGTAACCATCAGAAGCACGGCTAAAGATTTCTTTACCCGCGGTCATTTCATAACGGTAATCTGCAGATGCGATCCAGAAACGTAAACCATCTGCACCCATATCTTTAATGATGTCTTGTGGTGTGATCACGTTACCAATGGATTTCGACATCTTGCGGCCTTTCTCATCGACCACGAAGCCGTGTGTCAACAAGCCTTTATACGGTGCGCGTTCGTTGATGGCAATTGAAGTCAACAATGACGATTGGAACCAGCCACGGTGCTGGTCTGAACCTTCAAGGTATAAATCAGCAGGATCAGTCAATTCTTCACGTTCACGCAGCACGGCATAATGGGTTGTACCCGAGTCAAACCAGACGTCTAGCGTATCGCGTACTGCATTGTAGTGCTCAGCATCGGCACCAATGAAGTCTTTCGCTTCACGGTTATACCAGCCATCAATCCCTTCCTGTTCAATCAGTTTAGCAACTTCTTCGATCAGTTCAGGCGTACGTGGGTGCAGCTCATTAGTGTCTTTATGCACGAAGAACGGAATTGGTACACCCCAAGTCCGTTGACGCGAGATACACCAGTCCGGACGGCCTTCAATCATCGCCTGAATACGGTTTTTACCCCAATCTGGGACAAAACTGATGTCATTTTCAATCGCGTTTAAAGCGCCTTGGCGTAACCCTTTTTCGTCCATGCTGATGAACCACTGTGGGGTCGCACGGAAGATAATTGGGGTTTTATGACGCCAGCAATGTGGATAGCTATGTTTGATGACCACATGTGCCCACAGCTTGTTGGCTTCACTTAATGCAGCAATAATTTTTGGATTGGCTTTATAGATGTGTTCGCCTGCAAAAACAGGTGCAGTCGGTAAATACACACCGTTACCACCCACAGGATTATCGACTTTCAAGTTATACAGTAGGCCCACTTTATAATCGTCTACACCATGGCCCGGTGCTGTATGTACCGCACCTGTACCGCTGGTTGCAATCACGTGTTCGCCTAAAATTACAGGAACCTGACGTTCAGTAATTAAAGGATGTTGTAATTGTAAGTTCTCAAGTTTGCTACCGGCAAAATCAGCAATCACTTCAACGGTGGTAAAGCCATAGCGTTCAGTTGCAGATTCCACCAAATCTTTGGCCAAGATAAAGTTTTGCGCGGCTTTTTCGTCGCCACGTGCTTTAACAAGTTGATATTCAATGTCCGCATGCAGGGCAACCGCCTGGTTCGCAGGAATGGTCCAAGGCGTCGTTGTCCAGATCACGATATCGGTTGAGTCTTTAACTTCTACGCCCAAACGAGCCGATAAATCTGCCAAATCAACAATGGTAAAGCCAACGTCGATGGCATCCGATTTTTTATCTTCGTATTCAACTTCAGCTTCAGCCAAAGATGAACCACAGTCCAAACACCAGTTGACTGGCTTAAGACCCGGTTCGATATGACCTTGTTTTTGGATTTCACCCAGCGAACGCACGATATTGGCTTCTTGCGCAAAATTCATGGTCAGGTAAGGATTGTCCCAATCCCCAAATACGCCCATACGCACAAAGTCTTTTTTCTGTAATTCGACTTGAGTATAGGCATATTCGCGGCAATGTTTACGGAACGTTGCAGCATCGACTTTAACGCCGACTTTACCAACTTTTTCTTCAACTTTAAGTTCAATCGGTAAACCGTGACAGTCCCAACCCGGAACATACGGTGCATCAAAGCCATCCATAATACGGCTTTTGATGATGATGTCTTTAAGAACTTTATTTACCGCATGACCCAAATGGATTTGACCATTTGCATATGGAGGGCCATCGTGAAGCACATATTTTTTCTTGCCAATACGCGATGCACGAATCTGCTGATAAATGTTGTCGGCATACCACTCTTCTAACCATTTCGCTTCACGTACTGCGAGATTTGCTTTCATCGCAAATTCAGTACCTGGGAGGTTTAGCGTGGCTTTATAATCCACTGCATTTTCAGGAGTTTGCTTATCGCTCATGCAAGTTGTCTTCCAATTTAATCAGTCTTAGGCTGACGCGTTTTACAATAAAAATGTGGGATTTAAAAGGGAAAATTGGGGGTATTTTGTCGAAACTCAAGCAGTTTCTCAACATCATCATCAATTCCCGCTTTCAATGCTTCAAGCGAAGGGTAGTCCTTTTCACCATGTAAATAGTTCAAGAACGTCACCCGCATTAACAGGCCATACAGATTAGCAGAAACATCAGGAAAATGTACTTCTAATCGCCATTCAGGATGCTGCTGTTTGATGGTGGGTCGTGTACCAACATGTCCTGCACCAAACAGGGCAGTTGGTTCATAGCCTGCAATCCCCAGTTTTTCAGGATTGTCGGCTTTTACTTTGTCTTTTAAAGATCCGGTTTCACATAATACTTCAACGCCGTAAATCCCGTTTAGACACGGTTTATGACGATTTAAACGGACGTTAATGGTTGGGAAATTAATGGTCCGTCCAATCTGATCACCATATTGTACCCGGCCGGTGATGCTATATGGACGTCCTAGGAGCTTTGCAGCCAAAGCTAAATCGCCGGCTTGCAGGGTGTGACGAATCCGGGTCGAGCTGACGCGGTGTCCATCCAATGCAATCGTATGCAAGTTGGTGACCTGAAAACCGTAGGCCCGCAAAAATTCACTATTGCCTTGACGGTTTTTACCGAAATGGAAATCGTCGCCCAGAACCAGATGTTCTGCATTGAGCTTTTGTTTGAGAATATCTGCAAAGCTTTCAGCATTTAAGCTACGGAAATGATTATCAAATTTCGCAATCGCGATATAGTCGACCCCGAGTTCGGTTAAGTATTCGACTTTTTCACGCAATGAGCTAATGCGTGGCGGTGCTTCATAGCCTTTAAAGAACTCTAAAGGTTGCGGTTCAAAAATCATCACCAAGGTTTTTAAATTTTGTGCTGCGGCAAGTTGTTTTAATTGTGCGATCATTGCCTGATGACCCAAATGTACACCGTCAAAATTACCAATCGTAACGGCAGTTTTTGGCAATTGAAAATTTGGCGCTAAAGCATTCAGGCGGAGCAGCTTCATGGGCGAATCAATAAGTGAAAAATTATCAGGGCTATATATTGCCATAATCTTGAGCGTTCGTCTTGTTGTTGTGTTTTCAACCAAAAAAATTATTGGATATCTACCTAAAAATAGTGGTGTAGAAAGATCAAAATATAGATTGATTCAGGACAGATTTTTAAGTTTGCACTCTTCCTTTAATTCTTTTCTAATGGGTGCAGTTTTGAGTTGGCAAATAAATAAGGTACTACAATGTCGGATTTGGCTTTAATTATGGCACTTCCCAATGAATCGAAAGGTTTGTTTGAACAAGCGGGGATTCAAGTGCATTACAGTGGTATTGGTAAAGTCAATGCTGCATTTAAAGCCTTTGAAGTGATTCAAAAAACCGGTTGTAAGACCTTACTCAATTTGGGCTCAGCAGGAAGTTCTCAATTTGATGCACATGCCTTGGTTGAAGTGACGACTTTTGTGCAACGCGATATGGATGTATCGCCATTGGGTTTTGCGGTCGGCGTTACACCTATGGATGATGACCATCCTGCAGAAATTCATTTAGAGTCTTATTTTCAGCACCTGGAAAAAGGCACTTGTGGAACAGGCGACAGCTTTGAAACAGGTACGCCGAAAGTGCCATGCGGTCTGGTAGATATGGAAGGCTATGCACTTGCGAAAGTCTGCAAGAAGCTGGGCGTGCGGTTAATTTCCGTGAAATATATTACTGATGGTGCGAATGACACAGCGCATTTGGATTGGGAAGAAAATTTATTATTGGGTGCGCAAAAGTTATTAAAATTATATCAAACGGTCAAATAAGCAGAGTAGGGTTGGAAATTCGGCGACCATAGTTGTCTATGGTCGTATGCCAAAATTATCGTAGACGATAATTTAAGAATTATAATTTAAGAATCATGGGCGCGGAATAACGCCGTATAACATCATATGGACAGTATGTTGGATGATCCGCTGCTGCATACTACGGTTACGTAAGGTTTTACCGGTCACCATTTCCATTTGGGTGGCAAAATCTGCATAGTTTTGGGTAACCGCCCAAATATTCAGAATTAAAAGCTCAGGATCAATTTCCTTGGAAATTTTACCTTGCTCTTGCCACATGGTAATGACTTTGGCTTTACGCTTCACCAGTTTCTTTAATGGACCTTTTAAAATTGGCAAAATATGCGGTGCACCTTGAATCACTTCCAAAGCAAACAGTCGCGATGCTTTCGGCTGGGTACGCGAAACCTCAATTTTTTGCAATAAATAATTGGTGATCGCTTCTTCAGGCTCAAGCTCTGTTTCTAGCATTTGCAGTGGAGCAAGCCACTTCTGTAATACCGTGGTGAGTACTTCAACGTACAGTGCTTCCTTATTTTCATAATAATAGAAAATATTGGATTTGTGCATTTCAGCAATTTGAGCAATCTCGTCTAAGCTTGCCCCATTAAAACCGTAAAGGGAAAATACATCCAGTGCAGCATTCAGCAGTTGATGTCGTTTTTGTGTACTCTTTTTTTGTTCCATTGGTCATTTAAAAACAATTAAAAGTGGAACCTTAAATTGTACGGCAAATCGTCAGATTTGTGCACAGGCAAAAGTTTTAATTTTATGAATAATGGCGATTTATTTTTTAGATCAGCTATTAAATTGCCAAGTTTTCGACCAATGCAAAAAGATGCTTTAAAAGAGGGTAGAAAATAGCGCGGTAAAGATCGTTAAAGAATTCAATAAGATTGAACTTTTGTATTTTGTTGAACGACTCAGTTAAACACCCAAGTCATAAATGAATGATTAAATTAATTAAAGAATAAGGTGAGGTTTATATAACCTCATCATGAGATGAGCCCAAACCGGTTATCAGGATGTGCTCATTTCAAATGTAAAAAATCATGTTGCCAATACAGCATTGAGAACTTGCTGCTCTAACTCGCTAAAAGCGTAATCTTTTTTGCGTGGTCGTGCTAAATCCACTTTAAATTGTTTAGCAATATGACCTTTATCAAGCAAAATAATTCGATCGGCCAGTTGTACTGCTTCGCTGACGTCATGGGTCACCAAAATGGCAGTAAAGCCTTGCTCATGCCAAAGTTTTTCAATCAAGCTCTGCATGTCTAAACGGGTGAGAGCATCCAGTGCACCGAGTGGCTCATCCAACAGCAAGATGCGAGGCTTATGTGACAATGCACGTGCAAGCGCAGTACGCTGACGCTGACCTCCTGAAAGTTGAGAAGGCCACAATCCCGCTTTTTCTTTCAGTCCGACTTTTTCTAACAGGGCAGAGGCATTGTCTTGATGCGCTTTGGCTAAACCCAACTGTACATTCTGTTCAATGCTACGCCACGGCAAAAGTCGCGGATCCTGGAACATGACCCGAATGTCATCACTGCTAATGCCCTCGCGAATATGTCGTGCCGATTTAAACTTGATTTCACCATAGCTGGGTTGTTCTAAATCGGCAATCAGACGAAGCAGGGTACTTTTACCACATCCGCTACGCCCAACAATGGCAAGAAATTCACCGGGTTGAATATGCAGGTCTAAATCTTCCAGAACGGTGACATCACCATAGAATTTATGCAGCTGCTCAATCAGAATTTCTGCACCGACCACTGCGCTTGGATTAATATCTGCAGTTGCCGACTGTTTTGGTGCAGCCGGATCTTCTGCGACATGTCGCCCTATACTTAAATCAGTCATAATTTATTCCTTATTTTTGATATCCAGCATGCCAACGCAGCAAGTATTTTTCTAAGCCTACTGCCGATACATCGGCCAATTTTCCAAGCAGTGCATAGAGTAAAATCCCCACCAAGACCACGTCAGTCTGTAAAAATTCACGCGCATTCATGGTCATGTAGCCAATACCGGATTGTGCTGAAATGGTTTCTGCCACAATGAGCAACACCCACACCAGACCCAATGCAAAGCGTAAACCGACCAGAATGGATGGCATGGCACCCGGTAAAATAATTTCTTTGTATAACTGCCAGCGGGTCAGACCGTAGCTTTTACCCATCTCGATCAGTTGTGGATCAACCGAGCGAATACCATGATAAGTGTTGATATAAATCGGGAAGAACACACCGACAGCGACTAAAAATAGTTTGGCGGATTCATCAATCCCGAACCAGAGAATCACCAAAGGAATTAAAGCCAAGGCTGGAATATTACGGATCATTTGCAAGGTGGTGTCGAGCAGCGTCGATGCCGTCTTAGAAGAACCATTCAGTAGACCGAGTAGCAACCCTAAACCACCGCCAACCAATAAACCGAGCAGGGCACGTCCGGCACTGACTTTGACATGTTGCCCAAGTTCACCACTGATGAGCAGATGCCAAAATGCAGCTACGACCGCCGTCGGTGCAGGCAAAATACGGCTTTCTAACAGACCGGTACTGGATGCAATTTGCCAAATCAAGATCAGGGCAATCGGAACCAACCAAGGCAGCAAATGCTGCCCAAATTGTGTTCCACGTGAAACCTTGGTTTTAGCCAAGGCTTCGGCAGAAATGCTTTTACTCATTAAGCCGGCTCCTTAGCTTTTACTTCTTGTTTCGCCTCATCTGGTACGTAGTTATTTGCCACGATTTCACCAAAAGGACCGGTTAAGTTCGGTTGCGCCAATTTTTGACGGGTTTGCAAAGGCAGCAATGGGAACACCAGTTCAGCAAAACGGATAGATTCTTCAAGATGTGGATAGCCTGAGAAAATAAAGGTATCAATACCCATGTCGGCATATTCCTGAATGCGTGCAGCTACAGTTTGTGGATCGCCCACCAATGCCGTACCTGCGCCGCCACGAACAAGACCTACGCCTGCCCAAAGGTTCGGAGACACTTCAAGTTTGCTGCGATCGCCATTATGCAGTTCAGCCATGCGACGTTGACCGACCGAATCCATTTGTTTGAATTTTTGTTGTGCAGCCGCAATGGTTGCATCATCAACAAATTGAATCAGTTCTTCAGCCGCCGCCCATGCTTGTTCATTGGTTTCACGCACAATCACGTGTAAACGGATACCGTAATTTAGGCTACGCCCTTTAGCCGCAGCTTTAGCTTTGACATTTTCAATTTTTTCTTTCACTGCTGCAGGTGGCTCGCCCCAAGTTAGATAAGTATCGACCTGGTCGGTGGCCAATTCCACTGCGGCATCTGAAGAACCACCGAACCAAAGAGGTGGGTAAGGTTGTTGTACAGGTGGATAAAGCAGTTTTGCATCTTCCACTTGTAAACGTTCACCATTGAAACTGAAGCTTTCACCGGTATGTGAACGTTTTAAAATCTCACGCCAGATGGTGGTGTATTCAGCTGCAGTTTTATAGCGCGTCGCATGATCTTCATAAACGCCGTCACCTTTCAGCTCTTGCTCGTCACCACCAGTGACCAGATTCAGCAGAACACGACCATTCGATAAACGGTCAAAAGTGGCAGCCATACGTGCAGTCAGTGCCGGAGTCGTTACCCCGGGACGTAAAGCGACGAGGAATTTTAAATTTTTGGTGGCATCAATCAGGCTGGCTGCTGTAATCCATGGATCTTCACATGAACGCCCGGTTGGAATCAGTACGCCTTCATAACCCAAGTTATCTACCGCCACGGCAATCTGTTTCATATAAGCATGATCGACCTGACGTGCGCCTTTGCTTGTGCCTAAATAACGACTGTCACCATGCGTAGGAATAAACCAGAAAATTTTCATTGCTTTGATCCTTAGATTATTTGCCTGCCCAAACGGCTTGCTGAATATAGATAGATTTTGGAATGATCTTGAGTTCGCTAAAACGGTTTGCGAGTTCTTGTTGATTGGCAATCACTTTTTGAGTAAGTGGAGCCGCAGTTGACGGATTAGGACGACGTTGGATAAAGGTCTGGCTGACATTCGGTTTTAGTCCGGTACTTTGAGCAAATAGGGTTGCCGTTGCAGCCTTGTGGCTTTGTACCCATTTATCGGCAACGTTCAGTTGCTTGATAATGCCTTTTAATGCCTGCGAATGATTTTTAACTAAATCATTTGAAGCCAGATAGAAGGTGTAATTTGGACTTAAGCCTTTGCCTGTGGTCAGTACCTTAGCCTTATCTTCCAGTTGCGCCGCAGCATAGTACGGATCCCAAATGGCCCAGGCATCAATCGCACCTTTCTGGAAAGCCGCACGTGCATCAGCCGGGCTTAACCAGATCGGTTGAACGTCTGTCCATTGCAAACCGGCTTTACGTACTGCCTGCACCAACAAATAATGTGAGCTTGAACCGCGGTGAACCCCAATACGTTTACCCTTCAACTGGCTGAGCTGGGTAATTTTGGAATTGCTGGGTACCAAAATGGCAGAAGCCAAAGGTTTTGCGGTTTCATAAGCGAAATAATGCAAGGGCTTGTTGCCTGCCTGAGCATAGACCGGAGGCGTATCGCCTGTAGCACCGATATCCACAGAACCGACGGCCAAGGCCTCTAAAATTTGTGGACCGCCCGGAAATTCATTCCAGCTAATTTTCGCGTTGGGAAATTCCTGTTCAAATAACTTTTGCTGTTGCGCAATCACCAGATTGACAGAAGATTTTTGATAGCCCACGCGCAACTGTTTGACTGAAGGATCGGCTGCCCACGCGGCGCTCGAACCCAATATCGCACAAGCAATCAGCATCGCGTTCATGCCATGACTGGAGGTTTTGAACCAGGTAATTGCTTTGTTGTGTTGCTGATGTTGAGTCATTGTCGAGTCCTCTATTGTTCTGTTATTACTTGGCTAAAAGTGCAGCTTGAATATTGATTTCGTTTGGAATCAGTTTCTGGTTATAAAAAGCATCTGCAACATATTGCTGTTGTTTCACCACTTCATCAGAAATCGGTTGTACACCAAAACCCATGCGGGAAATGGAGGATTTAAGGATGCTGACAGACAGTCCTGTTGGTTTTTCCAGGAGTTTGGCTGCTTCGTCTTGATGCTGTGATACCCACTGTGTAGTGGTGTTTAACTCATTCACGACAGCTTTCAGCACATCCGGATGCTGCTCGGCAAATTTACGGTCTGCCAAATAGAACTGATGATTGCTAACCAAGTTTTCACCTGTTGCAATGACACGTGCACCAATTTGCTGTTCAGCAGCGGCAAAGAATGGATCCCAAATCACCCAGGCATCGACTGCACCTTTTTCAAAAGCGGCACGTGCATCGGAAGGCGGTAAATACACCACTTGAATGTCATCCAGTTTCAGGTTGTTGGCTTCAAGTAATTTGAGCAATAAGTAATGCACGTTTGAGCCTTTGTTCAGGACAACACGTTTACCTTTTAGATCCTGGATGTTTTGAATGGCTGAATCTTTTTGCACAATTAAGGCTTCAGCTTTAGGCGCTTGCGGTTGGTTGGCGATATAAACCAGATTCGAATTGGCGGCCTGAGCAAAAATAGGCGGTGCTTCACCTGCTTCTCCCAAGGACACACTGCCAACATTTAAACCTTCCAGCAATTGTGGACCGGCAGGAAATTCGACCCATTTCACATGGACGCCTTGGTCTTTCAACGCTGTTTCTAAAGTGCCGCGTTCTTTAATAATCGGTAACAAGCCATATTTTTGAAAACCAATATTTAAAGTCACCGTTTCAGCTTCTTTTTTTCCACAACCTGACATCATCATTGCGCCCGCAACTACTGAAGAAAGGACCAGCGATTTCGCCCAGAATTTTGCTTGAATGGCGCTCATGAATGTGTGCTCCGCAATAATGAAGTGTTGAATATTGAACACATACGCTAAAGCCTTTTCTTTTTCGAAAATAATAAAAAAATAGAAATTCTTAATGAGGAAAAAAGATAAATAAAAAAAAGAAAAACTTATGTGGAAAAATGATTTATAGGAACAATAAAATATGTTGTTTTAATTAATTATATTGTTGATATTAAATGAATTAAATTTTAAATCTTAGACCAATATAAAGTTATGTGAAAACTGCATAAGTAAATTGTCACAAATTTCGCAAAAGCACAGATAAAGATATAAAAAATAAAGCTATAGCTGTCATAAAAAAAGTCACTTTAAAGTGACTTTTTGAATACCAAGGAATTACGTTGGTAGTTATATAAGGCCTGACGCGCATTCGGCAGATCATCAACACTGGCCGGTTCAAAGCCATGCTCGACAAACCAGTGTGCAGTACGTGTGGTCAGCACAAACAGTTGCTGAATGCCCAATTTTTTAGCTTTGTCTTCCAAATAATACAAAATTTGACTACCACGATTGGACTTGCGATAGGTGGGATCAACCGCGACACAAGCGATCTCGGCGGATTTAATTTCATTGGCTGAAGCTGGAATCGGATACAGCGCAGCACAGGCTAAAATCATCCCATCACGTTCAATTACAGAAAACTGCTCGATTTCACTTTCTAAGCGTTCCCGTGAGCGATAAACCAAAATACCTTCAGCTTCAAGTGGGCGAAGTAAATTCATTAAGCCACCGACATCCTGAATCGTGGCAGTACGCACTTCTTCATAATGTGAATCGGTCATCATGGTGCCTGCACCATCGCGGGTGAACAGTTCTTCCAGCAATGCGCCATCATAGGTATAAGAAATTAAATGTACACGACGTACGCCTTGTAGTGAGGCATTTTTCGCACCGCGTAACTGCAAAGCGATATCCGGATTGGAGTCTTGATATTGCAAAATATGTTGATCAAGTTGATGCGGCGGAATTTCACGCTGCAATTGCCCAAATTCATTGACCAGACCTTGTTGTTTACCCAAGAAAATCAACTTGTCGGCTTTAAGCAAAATAGCGGTATTGGTGGCGACTTCTTCCGCGACCAGATTAAATACTTCGCCAGTATTGGAATAACCGGTTGGGCCAAGCAAGACAATATTATGATTTTTAAGATGTCTTTGAATGGCATCGGTATCCACGGTACGCAGTTCACCGGTCAGCTGGAAATCCACGCCATCACGAATGCCATAGGGTTTTGCGGTGACAAAATTGCCAGAAATGACATCAATACGTGCGCCGTACATCGGTGAGTTTGCCAGTCCCATCGAAAGCAGCGCTTCGATTTGCAGGCGAATGGAACCCACCGCATTCATCACGCAGCTTAAAGATTCACGTGTGGTAATCCGGCGATGATTATGAAACGGGGTTTGAATGCCGCTGGCTTTTAAGTTCTGATTGATTTGCGAACGTGCGCCATGCACCAGAATCAGACGAATGCCCAAAGAATGCAGCAGGGCAATGTCATGAATAATATGCTGGAAATTTTCATGTTGTACCGCTTCACCATCAAACATGATGACAAACGTTTTATTGCGGTGGGCATTGATATAAGGCGCAGAATGTCGAAACCAATGCACATATTGCAAAGTTGTGCTTTGTGATGTTTCCGATGAATTCGCGTGCATACTTATCTCAAATGAAGAATAAAATCCTATGCCTGATTCTAATCAAAAAATTGCCCAGAGGAAGCCCTAATAAAAAAAACACCTTAACAAAAGTTAAGGTGTCTGCAGCAGGGAATAAGTGGGACTGAGCGATTAGTTAATAATACGGACAATGCGGTTGTTACGTTCATTGACTAGAACATGATCCCCATTCACTTTATACCATTGCTGATTACGGCTTGATTTCGGTAACTGACGTGCTTCACGATCACTGATTTGGAAACGTGAGCTGCTGTATTGACGTGGTAAGGTTTGACCGACACGCCAATCACGACTCGGGTTTACACGTTTGTTGTCATAACGGTTATTGTTGTCCCAACGGCTGTCCTGATGCGATTGTGCATGGTTATAACGTTGACGATCATCATAACGATGATCTGGTGCTGCCATCGCAGAAGTAGCCATCAATGCAGATAGAGAGAGTGCAATTGTTGTTAGAATTTTTTTCATATCTTTCACCTAAATTTCAAAGAGAACGGTTATTTCGTTAAAGCTAAATTAACCAAAAACTAGAGATAAAAAATGAGAGCTTTATAGTTGAATTGTGAAATTCATGGAGAAAAAAAGAAGATTTTATAAACGCTGAAAAGCTTGCACTCAAAGACTTGCTGTTAAAATAAACAATTTTTTAAAAATAAAAAAAGCCCAAACCGGAGTTTGGGCATGGAGAATTTAAAACTGAATTTAAAAACCCTGAATACGAATGATATTATTACTATCAGTATCAACTAAAATATAGTCATTATTGATTTTGTACCACTGCTGGTTACGAGAGGGTTTTGGCAAGTCATGGCTTTTGTAATCGACTTTATAACCGTTACCCCGATAATGCTGCGGCATCACATAACCGGTTTGCCATTTATGCTGTTGTAGACGTTTTACCCCACGTTCTTCCCGAACACGGCGTTTATCTTGCATACGATCATCGTCATCATCCTGGTCACGAAAATCTCGACCATTATTCGACTGCTGATGACGCGGTTGATCCCAACCACGATTGTTATCGTGTTTCTCGTGAGGTGCAGCAGTGGTTACACTGTTTGCCATCAATGCACTGAAAGAGATTGCCAAAACTGTCAAAATCTTTTTCATGTTGAACCCTCATAGAAAAATTATTAATTTCAATCATGCTAATGTACGAAAAAATTGCAGAGAAACTGTGAAGATAAATCACTCATTTATTAAAAAATGCAGAGATAATAAGGATATTATGCAGAAATATCTCACGATTTAAAAATCTTAAGAAATTTTATATCGATATTAAATACTAGAAAAATAGGGTATTGATGAAAACTTTGTATCAAATTTTTGATAGCGCTTTTATTTATTCAAAATTGTTCTGACTAAATGCGGAAACAGCCCTATGGTGACTGTTCAATAAAACTGTTCTAGTTCCATTGCTCAGCAAGGTCTTGAAGTGAATTCACAGCCTCTGCAATTGCTTCTGCCTGGCCTGCATCATCCAGACCGGTAATCAATGTATTTGAAAGCTGTAATTTTTTAATGCTACGAATCGTTTCAATTTTACGTTTTTGATCAGCCATAACCTATTCCTCATATGCAGTGTTTTTCAATATGAATAAGCATAAGCTTATTTTTTTGATTTGAAAAAACGAATATTATTGTTGAATTTATTTGAAAATACGATTTATAGTTTGAGGTGATCTGAAAGTTATTTCACCTCAAAAAAGAGGCATAAAATAAAAAGGGAGCATGGGCTCCCTTTTTGATCTTTTTAAAGATTAATCCTGCGCATCAATACTTTGACCATTCAGATGCAAGCTGTCGTCACCCATTAAATACAGGTAAGCCGGCATGATCATTTCAGGGGTTGCCAAGGTTTTCGGATCTTCATCTGGATAGGCTTTGGCGCGCATGGCAGTCCGTGTTGCGCCCGGATTAATACAGTTAAAACGCACATTTGGATAAACATTTTCTTTGGCAAAAATCTGATTGACTGCTTCAATGGCAATTTTTGATACTGAGTAGGCTCCCCAACGCTCACGTGCTTCACGACCTACACCGGAACTGGCAAAAACCACAGAGGCATGCTCCGATTTTTGCAGAAGCGGTAACAGGGTTTGTGTCAGTAAAAATGGCGCACGCAGATTCACAGCCATCACATCGTCCCAGACATCGACCGGGTAATGGGCGAGTTCTGTGCGTTCACCCAGAATACCGGCGTTATGCAAAATGCCATCGAGGTGACCAAATTGTTTTTCTAAAGTATCGACCAGTAACTCATAGTCTCGAGGAGAGGCGCTGGAGAGTTGCAAAGGCAGAATAGCCGGTTGGGGTGCGCCCAAGCTTTCAATTTCATCATAAATGACTTCAAGCTTGTTTAAGGCACGTCCATGCAGGACTACTGTTGCCCCATGCAGGGCATAACTAATTGCAGCTGCACGACCAATACCATCGCCCGCACCTGTAATCAGGATAATGCGATCTTTTAGCAGATCGGGGCGAGGTTGATATTCTGAATATTTCATTGCATACCTCCTCGTTTATCGTATTTTTATGTCTTTATGAAATCAGAGAATTGTTATGTTGCTTTGAGATGACCAATTGGTTAATTACTTGATGTAATTCGGCAACTGTCTTGACTATACAATCAGCCTGCCATGCTGTTAAGTCATCTTTGTGTTGCAATGGTAAATAGCCATAGCCTGCCAAAATGGTATACATGTTGGCATTACGACCGGCATCAATATCACGTGGATGGTCGCCGACATAGATACAGTCTTCAGGTCGAATCTGAATGTGCTGGGCTGCCAGATACATCGGTTCAGGATCAGGCTTGGTTTTGCTGACATCTTCTGGACAAACCAGAACAGCACAGCGTTCAGACAAGTTCAGCGCTTTAAGTAAGGATTCACTTAACCAGCGTGGTTTATTGGTAACAATGCCCCAAGGAATATCGTGGCTTTCCAGTTCTTCAAGCAGCGGATACATGCCTTCGAACAGGTCAGTATCCACCGCAATATCTTCGCCATACAGATCTAAAAAACGTTGCCGATGGGCAAGAAAAACCGGATCTTCAACCTCCAGTTCCGGATAGACCAGTTTCACCATGGCGCGTGCGCCTTCAGACACTTGGGTACGGATTAAATCCGCAGCCACGATCTCGCATTGTTTATCGCGGCACATGTCTTGAATAATACGGATAAAGTCGGCAGCGGTGTCAATCAGAGTGCCATCTAGGTCAAACAGTACAGCTTTCATTCGGCACCTTCTTTTACCGTATAAACCATGTAGTTCACATCCACATTCGGTGCCAGCCAATAACGTTTGGTAATGGGATTAAAATGTAAACCGGTCATGTCTTTAAGTTTTAGGCCCGCACTGCGAATGTCATGCGCAAGTTCCGAAGGTTTGATGAATTTATGATAATCATGCGTGCCTTTGGCGAGCATCCGAAGGACATATTCCGCACCAATAATCGCAAATAAATAAGATTTTGGATTACGGTTAATGGTCGAGAAGAATACATGACCACCCGGTTTAACCAAGGTCTGGCAAGCTTGAATAATGGATGCTGGATCGGGTACATGCTCAAGCATTTCCATGCAAGTGACCACGTCATATTGTCCAGCTTGTTCTTCTGCCAACTGTTCTACGGGAACCTGGCGATATTCAATATTGGTCACATTTTCTTGTTCTGCATGAATACGCGCTACATTTAAAGGGGCTTCACCCATGTCGATGCCTAAAACTTTTGCACCACGACGTGCCATGCTTTCAGACAAAATACCGCCACCGCAGCCAACATCGAGGACTTTTTTGCCGGCAATGCCACCTGAATGTTCATCAATCCAATTTAAGCGTAAAGGGTTAATTTGATGCAGGGGACGGAACTCAGAATGCTGATCCCACCATATGGCTGCGAACGCTTCAAATTTGGCAATTTCTTGTGGATCAACATTCAATTGCGACATCGGTCTCACCTCAATCAAGTCATTATATTTTAAAAAAAGTTATAGGGGCTTAGTGTAGCGTTTATTCTCAAAAAAGCGATAAAAGCTGTAAAAAAGTTCACAGAATGAAAACGAATTCGGCATAATTGATTTATAGTCATCGTATAACTTAATCATAACGATTTAGAGGACAATAAGGTCAATGAAAAAATTCCTTTTAGGTAGTGTTGCTACTGCTGTTTTTGCCTTTTCAGGCATCGCAATGGCTGCCAATTTTGTCGCGGGTAAAGATTACACCGTGGTTGCCAACCCAGGTAAAGTTGAAGTTCCTGGAAAAATTGAAGTACGTGAGTTCTTTTGGTATGGCTGTCCTCACTGCTTTACATTAGAACCGCATATGCAGGCTTGGCTGAAAAAAATTCCTAAAGATGTCAACTTTGTGCGTACACCTGCTGCGATGAATCCAGTCTGGGAACAAGGCGCACGCGGTTATTATGTGTCTGAAGCATTAGGCGTTCGTAAGAAAACTCACTTGCCTTTATTCCATGCCATTCATGCCGGTGGTCAACAGATTTTTGACCAGAAATCACAAGCCAAGTTCTTTGTGAAATATGGCGTACCAGAAGCCAAATTTAACAGCATGTTTAATTCATTCGCGATTACCTCGAAAGTGGCTCAATCGAAGAAATTGGCACAACAATACCAACTGAGCGGTGTGCCTGCGGTCGTGGTAAATGGTAAATATGTGGTTCAAGGTGAAGATGCCAAAGTAACTCAAGTGGTGAGCTACCTGGTGGAAAAAGAGCGTAAAGCCAAATAAGTTTGATGTACTAAAAAACCGTAATTGTTAAAGCCAGTCAGTTAAGAAATTGACTGGCTTTTTCTTTTTTAAATTCCAGATAGTGTCCGATACACGGACATGTCATCCGCAACCTGAGTAAAAACAAAACACTATTTTGTTTGTAACGCAAAGTAGAGGTATTAAAAAAAGGGCTGTTTTTGCAAAAAGTTATTTTAAGTACAGAAATTGAACAGGTTTTGCAGTGAGGTGCATTGCGCCCTAAGATGCTTTTCTTGCGAACTCAAAATATATTTTGAGGCTCATCAGTTGGCGAATGAAAACCACTGTTTTGCAAGGAACAAACGAGCTTCGAACAGTTGATTGAAAATGGTAAGACTCCGTCTTGAATGGCCAAAAAGTTAAGCAAGTTATTGAAAAATAATTAATTCTTCAGCGTTACGCAACAGCTGCGGTTGCTTATATCTAATCTTGAGCGATTACTTGCTCACTGCTGCCAGTGTCGTATCCCAGTTGGAGATTCCGCGAAAAATGACATGTACCTGGGTAATAGTTTGCAGCTTAAATTTTATTTGTTGTTCTATTCGTTCATCCGTCTGATAGTGACGATTGATGTCCATCCAGGTCATCGCCCAAGTAAAGGATAAATTAATTAAAATATTCGAAATTACCTGAAGGTCTTGTACATTGCGGATGTGCTGTACCGTTTCCATTTTGCATAAATCATTGGCCAAGTCTTCAATTAAGAAATTAATTTCCCGTACAATGGCCTGACGAATCACTTCTGATCCGCCCCAGCGCTCGGCAATCATAAATACCCAAGGTTCAGGATTATGCTCAACCGCCTGGAAAAACAGATCTAGGCTGATTTTCGCTTTGGTATTCGGTTGGTAGATATAGGCTTGTCCAAGTTGATGCAGAATGCCTTTTAGATGCAGGGCCACCTGATCGACTAATTCGAGTCCAAGCTCATTCATGTCTTGAAAATGGCGATAAAACGCAGTCGGCACCAAACCGACGTGGCGCGCGATTTCACGCAAACTGATACTGCTAAAAGAACGTCCAGACGTGCTTAAAGCAAGCGCGGCATCCAAAAGCGCTTGGCGGCTTTGTTGTTTACGCTCATCCCGTATCGACATTCGACTACCCTAAAAAAATTCTGCATGAAGTCTATCAAAAAAAAACAAATTAAACGACGAATGTCAGTGAACAGGTGTTGACTGAATTAAAAAATAATTATAGTGTACAAGTGTTCACTGTAAGAACACCTGTTCACTCAAATAAATAACCAGCAATAAAAAAGAGGAACCTCATATGAGTCATGTGATGCAGTACCAACCGCAATGGATCCGAGAAGATTTCGTCGATTTTATTGCTGAAAAAGTGAATCCAGTTTGGGCGTGGAAAAAAGTGAAAGCCAGTATTGTCGAGCTAAACATGCTGAGCGAAGACTTTTATCAAATTCAGCTTCAGCCCAATCATAACTTTCAGGCAAAAGCATTTCGTGCTGGGCAAAGTATTTTAGTGACTGTAGTGATTGCAGGTGTTCGTCAGCAACGTAGTTATTCGATTGTAAAAATTACCACTCACGGCAACATTGTGATTGCAGTGAAACGCCAGGGTAAAGTATCCAATGTCTTAACGCGTTTAGCCCGAGGCAGCGTGGTGGAAATTTCTCAAGTTCAGGGCGATTTCATCTTAAGTTCATCTCAGGATTCTATTCTATTACTGGCATCGGGTAGCGGCATTACTGCTATTTATTCACTGTTAGAGCAGGCACTGGCTCAAAAGGTGAAGCAGATTGATCTGATCTATTTTACGCGTGACAATGCTTTTCATACTGAATTACTGCAATTGGCTGAACAATATCCACAGTTTCAATATCATCATTTTAATACTGTGGTACAGAAGCAACATTTAACGGCGGAACTGCTTGGAAGTGCCGTAGCGGATTTCGAGCAACGTCAAAGTTATGCCTGTGGTGCCAAGGGCATGATGCAAAGCCTGAACCAGATTTATCAACAACTGGGTATTACCAATCAACTCAAACAGGAATATTTCCAGGTCGTTGTAGATGAAACTGCAGCAGTACAACCGGTGGTATTTCTACGTGCCCAACAAGAATTTGAAGCAAAAACCAATTTACTTGAAAGTGCCGAACAGGCCGGGTTAAGACCGGCACATGGTTGCCGTATGGGGATTTGCAATACTTGCACTTGTACCAAAGTCAGCGGCTCAACCAAAAACTTGCTCACCGGTGAAATTGACCACGATAGCAATACCCAAATTAAATTGTGTATTAGCCAAGCTGTCAGTCCTGTAGTGATCAACCTTTAAAAATTTTAGTTCTGCTCGCACTTGCCATGAATAGGTGCTGAAGCATGACTCAGGAGAAAAATAATGAATATGTCAGTTAAATTTTTAGAAAACAGTAAATCAAAACATCTGAGCGCTAAACAAACTGCCGAATTTGGTGAGAAAGTCGATGCAATTCGCCGTGAAATTATGGACAGTATTGGCGAGCAAGATGCCCAATATATTTATAAAATTCGTGATTTTGTCCGTTATAGCGAAATAGCCTCTCGCGGGATGCTGATGTTTGGTGGCTGGATTCCACCGGTATGGTTGATGGGTACCGGTTTGTTGGGTCTGTCCAAAATCGTTGAAAATATGGAACTGGGTCATAACGTGATGCATGGTCAGTTTGACTGGCTCAATGATCCGAATCTGAATGGCGCCAATTATGACTGGGATACCATGGCGACCGGAGATGACTGGAAACATACCCATAACTACATTCATCACACTTATACCAATATTGTAGGTAAAGACCACGATGTTGGGTATGGCTTGCTGCGGGTCAGTGAAGCGCAAAAATGGGAACCGCGTTTTCTTTTCAATATTCCTTTAACCATTCAATTGATGGTATTTTTCGAATGGTATGTAGGCTTACAAAACCTACATTTAGAAGATGCCTTGATTTATAAGACCCGAACTTGGAAACAGGTCTGGGAAGATTCGGCAAAATTCCGTCAAAAAGCCATCCGACAAGTGGGCAAGGATTATGTGTTTTTCCCTTTAATTGCGGGGCCGAATGCTTTACCTGTATTTGCCGGCAATGCCGTAGCGAATGTGATTCGTAGTCTATGGGCATCAGCGGTCATCTTTAATGGTCATTTCACTGAAGATACAGAAACTTTTGAATCAGACAATACTGAAAATGAAACCCGTGCAGAATGGTATTTACGTCAAATTCGCGGATCGAGTAACTTTAGCGGCACAGAATGGTTGCATATTTTAAGTGGTAATTTGAGTCATCAAATTGAACACCATTTATTCCCTGATATGCCGGCTAACCGTTATGCAGAAGCGGCACCAAAAATTCGTGCCTTATGTGCGGAGTATGGCATTCACTATAATGAAGCCAGTTTTATGAAACAGTTTGGCAGTGTTTGGGTGCGTCTAGCTAAATGTTCTTTACCGAACTCTTGGACAGCATCGGTTGAGCAATCAAAACAAAAGTTAAAAACATTATTCCGCTTTTAAAGTGAAATAGAAAGGGATTTGAGCTAAGCATAATGGGAGGCTAATTCAACTGATGGCTAAATAGAAGCAGCGTGATTTTATGGTTTTTGTCAATCGATAGTCTGTCGGCAAAACCTTCAAGCTTGCTTCTGTTATACTAGGCCGCAATGAATTTTAGCCAAAGAGAACCGATTATGCGTATCGACCAACGTACAGTAGATCAATTACGTGACGTAAAAATTACCCGTAACTATACGCGTTATGCGGAAGGTTCAGTATTGATTGAATTTGGTCATACTAAAGTTCTTTGTACTGCAAGTATTGACAATTCAGTACCACGTTTCCTTAAAGGCAAGGGACAAGGTTGGGTCACCGCTGAATACGGTATGTTGCCACGTTCAACGCATACCCGTAGTGACCGTGAAGCCGCTCGTGGTAAACAAAGTGGCCGTACTCAAGAGATTCAGCGTCTGATTGGTCGTAGCTTGCGTGCCATGGTGGATTTGAAAAAACTGGGTGAAAACACCATTACCATTGACTGTGATGTGATTCAGGCAGATGGTGGTACACGTACCGCCGCTATTACTGGGGCAGCCGTAGCTCTCATTGATGCAATGAATGTATTGCTTGAGAAAAAGAAAATTAAGCAAGATCCACTTAAAGGTTTAGTGGCTGCGATTTCTGTCGGTATGTATAAAGATGAAGCGTTATTGGATCTGTGTTATGAAGAAGATTCAAGCTGTCAAACCGACTTAAATGTGGTCATGACACAAGCAGGCGAATTTATTGAACTGCAAGGTACTGCCGAAGAAAAACCCTTTACCCGTGCACAGTGTAACGAGATGCTTGAATTGGCTGAAAAAGGCATTCAAGAATTAATTAAAAAACAACAGGAAGCTTTAGGCTGGTAAGTTGTTTAATTAAGAAATAAAAAACGCACCTCAAGGTGCGTTCTTTATATAGATCAGCTAAAAGGACTGGATACAAAAAGGCTGCAATAGCTGCACCTTTTGAAACGCAGGCTTAAGATCAAGTTCATATTCAGTGCTTAGACTCATGTTTTATTTTTTCAGGAGGAGTAGATGTTAAATATCATTATCTTGGTTGTAGCCGTGGTAACGCTGGCGCTGATGACCAGTGATCCAAGGGCTTCAGAAAAAGAATCGATCCAATCCGCTTGGCAACAGAACACACCCTCCAGTAAAATTCAGGATTTAACATCTAAACCGAAATCTCAACCGCAAAATGATATTGAGCAGACTTAAGCATTAAACCGCATAGATAAATCAACCGCTTTGACGTCTTTGGTTAAAACGCCCATCGAAATATAGTCAACACCTGACGTTGCCACTTCACGTAAGTTGTCAATGGTGATGTTGCCCGATGCTTCCAACTTGCAACGACCGGCAACATGCTGAACCGCATCAATCATTTGTTGTTGACTGAAATTATCCAGCATTACGATATCGGCATGGGCTTCCAAGGCTTGATTGAGTTCATCCCAAGTTTCGACTTCAACTTCTACAGGTTTACCCGGTGCAATGTTATGCGCTTTGGCAATCGCCTGTGCAATGCCGCCTGCTGCCATAATATGGTTTTCTTTAATCAAGAATGCATCAAACAAACCAATGCGATGGTTTTGACCACCGCCAATAGCCACGGCATATTTTTGCGCAATACGTAAGCCGGGAAGGGTTTTACGGGTATCTAATAATTTGGTGTTTAAGCCTTCTAATTGTTTTACATATTCAGCCGTTTTCGTCGCAACTGCAGAAAGCGTTTGTATAAAATTCAGTACAGGGCGTTCAACCGTGAGTAAGCTGCGTGCAGAACCGGCCAGTTTTAAAAAGGCTTCATTGGCTTGTACGCGGTCGCCATCATTTTTAAGCCAAGTCACTTGTACCGATGAATCATATGCCTGAATCAGTGCATTCACCCAAGGCTGACCCGCCAGAACCATGTCTTCACGGCTAATGATGGTTGCGGTGGCTGGTTCATCTTCAGGAGTCAATAAAGCGGTGATATCACCCTCGCCAATATCTTCTTGTAAAGCCTGTTGAATATTGATCTGGATTGCGTGTTCCAACAAAGATTGAGATATGCTCATCAGAATTCCGTATCTTTTTTAAGCTATGAAAATTGCGCGTTATATTAGCATTGTTCATTTGAAAGAAATGTTTTTTCAATGGATTTTTATTTTTGGAATTTGAGATTTTAAGTTTAAAGTTTTAGGATTGCGCTAAAATCATCTACTTACACGAATAAGACTCAGGATAGGAATATGCAACAAGCACCGTCTTTTCAGGTCATCGATGGTCAGTTAATCGGTGCAAGGCAAGTACCATCCCCAAACTATAATCAACGTCCCGAATACACTGAAATTCAACTGGTTGTGGTACATAACATCAGTTTGCCACCCTCACAATTTGGCGGCGGCTATATTGAACAATTTTTTCAAAATCAGCTGGATTGGTCAAAGCATCCTTATTTTCAGACTATTCGAGGGATGCAGGTTTCGACGCATCTGCTCATTTTGCGCACGGGTGAAGTGCTGCAATTTGTGAATTTTAATGACCGTGCCTGGCATGCAGGGCGTTCAAGCTATTTATCCAAAAAAGAATGTAATGATTATTCCATTGGTATTGAACTGGAAGGCAGTGATGATCAGTCTTTTGAAGAGGTGCAATACAGTATATTGGCAAAAGTGATTGCGACATTACAGGCGACCTATCCGAAGATATTACAGCATCTGGCAGGGCACTCCGATATTGCCCCGGGACGTAAAACCGATCCCGGTCCTTTTTTTGATTGGTTAAAAACCAGAGCATTAATACAACAATCCAAAGCAGATCAATAGCTGCTCGAGTTTATGAATTAACAACGAAATTCCTTTGGAGTTTCTTTACAATAGCGACTTATTTTAAGACTGGGTGGAAACGATGGCGCTGTGGCGGTCGACCTTTATTGTCAGTGCAATGACCATGTTGTCTCGGATTTTGGGTTTAGTCCGAGATGTGGTTTTGCTGAATGTGTTTGGTGCAGGTAAAGATTTCGATACCTTTGTGGTTGCCTTTCGTATCCCTAACTTTTTTCGGCGCTTGTTCGCTGAAGGTGCCTTTTCGCAAGCCTTTATTCCGGTTCTAACCGAATATAAAACTACTAAAACCCATGCTGAAGTGCAAATTCTGATTAGTCGGGTCTTTGGTTGTCTGGCCACCTTTATGACCGCGCTGACATTCATTGCTATGATCGCTGCACCGGCGATTTTGTATATCTATGCACCGGGTTTCCATAGTGATCCAGAAAAATTTGCCCTAGCCACGGACATGTTCCGTCTGACCATTCCGTATTTACTGTTTATGTCGCTGACTGCTTTTGCCAGCAGTATCTTAAACAGTTACGGTTCATTTTCGACCCCGGCTTTTGCACCGGTTTTATTGAATGTCACCATGATTGCCGGCGCATGGTGGTTAACGCCTTATATGGCTGAACCGATTATGGCCTTAGGCTGGGCGGTCGTGGTTGCAGGTATTTTACAACTGGCGATTCAAATCCCGGAGCTATGGCGTAAAAATCTGCTTATTCCACCGAAAGTTGATTTTAAGCACGAAGGTGTGGATCGCATCATGAAACTGATGCTGCCTGCACTCTTTGGTGTTTCAGTAACGCAAATCAATTTGCTGCTGAACACCATCTGGGCATCCTTCATGCAAGACGGTTCGGTGTCCTGGTTATACAGTGCCGAACGCATGACCGAATTGCCTTTGGGCTTAATTGGAGTGGCGATTGGTACGGTCATTTTACCTTCTTTGTCTGCACGTCATGCCGAGCAAGATCAGTCCAAGTTCCGTGGCATGATCGACTGGGCTGCCAAAGTGGTTATGCTGGTCGGTATTCCTGCCAGTATTGCCTTGTTCATGCTATCGACTCCCATCATTCAGGCACTGTTCCAACGTGGGCAATTTACCCTTGAAGATACGCAAATGACCGCATTGGCTTTGCAATGTATGAGTGCCGGGGTAATTTCCTTCATGTTGATTAAAGTCTTTGCACCAGGGTTTTACGCACAGCAAGATACCCGAACCCCGGTACGTGTCGGTTTAATGGCCGTTGCAGCCAATGCGATTTTAAATGTGATCTTTATAGGCTTCTTTAAACTGATCCATTGGGAAGCCGAACATATGGCATTGGCCTTGGCCTCTTCTGGTTCTGCACTGGTGAATGCCGGAATGTTGTATTTCTATTTGCATCAACGCAATATTTTCCGTTTTGGGGCGCACTGGAAGAAACTTTTCCTTCAGTTTGCCATTGCCAATGCCATCATGATTGCGGCACTTTGGTATGCCTTGACTTGGTATAATGGCGATGTTTCGCAATGGATTCGCGTATTCGAAGTCATCGGACTTTGTGTAGTGGGTGTTTTGGCTTATGCGATTGGTTTATTGATCACAGGGTTCAGACCACGTCACTTAAGACCATAATAAACAGATCTCGAATTTATTCTTTATCTTGAAATAGGGGCCTGAATTTAATGTGTGAAAAATACTTTAATTTTTGCTTAATTTGATTCAGGCTTTTCTAATCTGATAGATGAATCTTTAATATAAAAAAAGAGCCCGAATAGGCTCTTTTTTATGAAACTAGAGGTATAAGGTAATTTTATACTTTCCCTCGAGAGAGGAAGCCGACAATTGCTAGAATAACTGCAATGACAAGTAGAATAACCGCGAAGTCTTTAGATAAGCCGGCGACACCACCGAAACCTAACAGACTGGCTATAAGTGCAATCACTGCAAAAATAATCGCCCAACGGAACATAAGCTTTCTCCAAGTGTTGTTATTTTCAAAGTAGATTTAGTATAGGACGTTGAAATTCCTAAAAGTGTTATGCTTATGTTGAAAAAATGTTCACTTTGACAGTAAATATATGATTCAAAGTAAAAATAACATTCATACATTGTGAACTTGAACACGCTATAATAATGAAAACCTCTCTTCTTTTTTGTTTTTATGACTGCGCAATTACGTCCGGAATTTTGGAAAAAATATCCTTTAGCTGAACTGAATCCTACTGAGTGGGAAGCACTTTGTGATGGGTGTGGTTTATGTTGTCTGATTAAACTGGAAGATGAAGAAATTGGCGAAGTAGCTTATACCAAGGTGTCATGCAAACTTTTAGATTGCAAAACAGCACATTGCAGTAATTATGCCGAGCGTTTTGAGTATGTTCCTGATTGCATTCAACTCACGCCTGAAAAATTGGCTACAATTCACTGGCTTCCACCCAGTTGTGCTTATCGTCGCTTAAAAGAAGGCAAGAAGTTACCGTCTTGGCATTATTTAAATACCGGTACACGGGAGAGTGTGATTAAGGCGAAAAAGTCGGCTGCAGGGCGCTGTATTTCGGAAGTAGAAGTCAATGAAGCCGATATTGAAGACTATATTGTTCGTTGGGTACGTTAATTTTAACCGTACAGTTTTTGGAAAAGATCTTCTAAAAGATATTTAGTTGATATCAGTTTAATCCTGTCAAGTTTGCGCTGCCTGTTGCAAGAGTGCTGGAATCAGCAAGCTTCAAAACCAGATGATTTTTTTGTAAAACATTTCAATTGAAATACGCGATATTAAAATTACATAGTAGACTGGTTTTAAGCACAGTAAAGAAATAACAAGATGTCAGATAGTCATATTCCACTGCCTGAGCGGCTCCGTCCACGTGATTTAGCAGAAATTATCGGTCAGGATCACTTATTGGGTGATCAAGCACCTTTACGCCAAATGATTGATCAAGGGCATTTACCCTCGATTATTTTTTGGGGACCACCGGGTGTGGGCAAAACCACCATTGCTTTGCTTTTGGCACAGGCGGTTGATCGACCTTTTGTCAGTCTATCTGCCTTGAATGCGGGAGTGAAAGAACTCCGTGAAATCATTGCTGAAAGTGGGGACTTACTAAAACCTGTAGTGTTTATTGATGAAATCCACCGTTTTAATAAGTCACAGCAAGATGCTTTATTGAATGCAGTGGAAAAGGGAAAAATCACGCTGATTGGTGCCACCACAGAAAACCCCTCCTTTGAAGTGAATAGTGCATTGTTATCGCGTTGTCAGGTGTATAGCCTGAATGCTTTAGATGCCGATGCCATTCAGACTTTATTGAATCAAGCTCTACAAAACGATACCTTTCTAAAAGAACGATTTATTCAAATTGAAGAATATGAAGCACTGATTCAATTTGCTGCCGGAGATGCGCGTAAAGCCCTCAATCTGCTAGACCTGATCGCCAGCACCTTTGAACCTGAACTTGAAAATGTCATTACCAATGCTATTGTGGTGAAAGTCGCGCAGCAGAATATTGCCCGCTATGACAAATCGGGCGAGCAGCATTATGACCTGGTCTCGGCTTTTATTAAGTCGATTCGCGGTAGTGATCCGGATGCAACTTTATATTGGATGGCACGCATGCTCAAAGGCGGGGAAGATCCGGTCTTTATTGCACGCCGTATGCTGATCGCAGCTTCCGAAGATATTGGTAACTCGAACCCCAATGCTTTGCTTCTTGCGGGAGAGTGTTTCCGTTCGGTACAAGCAGTAGGTATGCCGGAATGCCGGATTATTTTGGGACAGTGTGCAGTATATTTGGCGACCAGTGCCAAAAGTAACAGTACTTATTTGGCCATTAATAAGGCTTTGGACTTAGCTGAAAAAACCGCAAATTTACCCGTACCATTACATCTAAGAAATGCGCCAACTAAATTGATGAAAGAGCAGGGCTATGGCGTGGATTATCTCTATCCACACAATTACCCAGAGCATTTTGTCTTGCAAGACTATTTGCCGCCTGAATTAAAAGGCACCAAGTTATATGAGTCCGCACGAAATAAACGTGAAGTGGAAGGTGAGCGTTTACAGCAACGTCGTTGGCAGCAGGAACAGCAGCAGCAATAAAAAAAGCCCGATTCAGGGAGAATCGGGCTGAAAATAGGATGTCTTGGGGGAGATACATCCTAGAGGGTAAACAATAATCTGGTGGGCAAGGCATCAATCAAGATTTAATTTCGATGTTGCCTGATATATAAATTATATTAGCGGTTTAAGTTCAGAATGTAAAAACGATCATTTTTATTAAATAAATTTGTTTATTCGATTGAATAATTTATTCATGATCATAAAAAACCGAGCTTAAAAGCTCGGTTTTTTGAATCAGCATGCTGATTAGACTGATTAGATGTCAGAAAGATCGAGACCTAAACGTGTTGCCACTTCTTCATAAGCTTCAACCACACCGCCTAAACCTTGACGGAAACGGTCTTTGTCGAGTTTTTTCTTGGTGTCTTTGTCCCATAGACGGCAACCGTCTGGAGAGAATTCGTCACCCAGAACAATACGGTCGTGGAACACACCAAATTCAAGTTTGAAATCAACAAGAAGCATGTTGCCTTTGTCGAACAAATCTTTAAGTACTTCGTTTACTTTATAAGTCAGTACTTTCATTTGTTCAAGTTGTTCAGCCGTTGCCCAACCTAAAGCAATCGCTTGAGATTCGTTCACCATTGGATCGCCAAGTGCGTCATCTTTGAAGAACAATTCAAAAGTAGAAGGCGTTAATTCTTTACCTTCTTCAACACCTAAACGACGGCACAAGCTACCCGCTGCGTAGTTACGAATAACACATTCGACAGGAACCATTTTTAATTTTTTCACTAAAACTTCAGTAGGAGAAAGAAGTTTTTCAAAGTGAGTCTCAATGCCAGCAGCAGCCAATTTTTCCATGATGAAGGCGTTAAAACGGTTGTTCACCTTGCCTTTACGATCTAGCTGTTCGATTTTTTCGCCGTTAAATGCAGAGGCATCATCACGGAAGACTAGGATAAGGTGATCTGCACTGTCTGTTTCATAAACAGATTTCGCTTTACCAGTATAGAGCAAGGTTTGTTTCAACATGGGGGAACCTTTTTCAAAAAAAAATGCCTAGTACGACTAGGCTGGCCAATTTTGGTAAATCTGGGTTAACAGTTCTGCAGCTTTTTCTTTGTCTGCAAAGCTATTATCGGCATTGAACACAGCGATGTTGTTACTCGTTCCTACAGATGCAAGTCTTAATACATAGATCTGTTGATCGACCTTAATCGTTACTTCATAACGATTTTTACTTTGACCAACAATGGTATGGTTCAGGCTGCTGAGAGTAGCAAGTGTGTACTGCCAAATTGTAGCAGAATTTCCATCAATTTTGAGCAACGGATTTTGATTTCCATCACGAACTAACTGAGGGCGACCGACATTTTTGCTGTCATTTTGGCTATCTGTTGGTGCATTTGCCTGAGCTTTGTCAGGGCGAGGTAAAGCAAAACGGTTGCCACCTTTATTTTCAAGCTTAGGCGCGTGTTCAATCGCCAATGGGTCAACCACTGGAGACGGATACAATGGCGTTGCAGGTCGAACCATTGAACCTTCAGGATATTTCAGAGGTTCAAAGGTTGCAGTATTTTTATAATCCAGAGAACCATTGTTGATTCCCATTGAACTACAACCCACTAAACTGAATGCTGAAAGGGTAAGGGTTAAACCAAAACGTAATTGCATAGTGTTGTGCTCTTTATTTAATGACACCAGAAGCGTTCAATGCTTCACGCAGCGGTGTACGATATTGTTCTGCAAGAGGAGTTAATGGTAAACGAATACCTGTACCAATTAATCCCATTTCATGAAGCGCCCATTTCACAGGAATTGGGTTGGATTCACAAAATAGAATATTGTGTAAATTTGCAATTTCATTGTTTAAAGCTTCAGCGCGTTCTGTATTACCTGCAACCGCAGCAGCACATATTTGGCTCATTTCTTTAGGTGCAATATTGGCAGTCACAGAAATGTTGCCTTTCGCGCCAAAGCCCATCAATTGGTATGCAGTGGCATCATCACCAGAGTAAACGGTCATGTCCTTACCGTGTAATCCTTGAATAAGTTCTTGACCACGCGGTACATCACCAGTTGCGTCTTTAATCCCGATAATTTGCGGGATATCAGCCAGGCGAATCACCGTTTCATTTAACATGTCGACGCCAGTACGACCTGGTACATTGTAAAGAATTTGTGGCAAATCAACAGCTTCAGCAATAGCTTTATAATGCTGATATAAGCCTTCTTGTGTAGGCTTGTTGTAATAAGGCGTGACTAGAAGCGCTGCATCGGCACCGAGATCTTTGGCTTCCTTAGTGAGTTCGATCGCTTCATGGGTAGAGTTCGCCCCCGTACCTGCAATGACAGGAATACGTTTGTTGGCTACACGAATGATTTCAGCAATGACTTTGGTGTGTTCTGCCATGCTTAAGGTCGAAGCTTCACCAGTTGTGCCTACAGCAACAATACTGTTGGTACCTTGTGCTATATGCCACTCAACGAGCTTTTCTAGACCCTTCCAATCTACGCTGCCATCTTCAAACATCGGGGTGACGATTGCGACAATTGAACCTTGGATGATCTGTGCTTGCTGAGTCATTTTAAAAAAATATCCTATTTGTCCATCCGGCTGAGGTAGAAAAACATAAATTTGGATGGTTACCTATTCTGATTTATAGCATTTTCAACACGATTAAGCGTAATTGAATAATGCTTATGCAAATTATGAACGAACAAACGATGAAGAACAATATGCTTTAGTCAAACCGTATAAAAACTTTATGAAAAGCAAGTGAAAAATCTACTAAACAAAACAAAAGCCCTTTTTTACAATCGCAGTTCACTAAAAGTTTGCTCAGCATCACTATATAGGTGGCACCTTGTTATAACTCAAAAGTGCCAGTGAAGTTGTTATAAAAGTGCTTTAAAGCCAATACCACCGCCAATTCCGGGTAAAAACATCGGAATTTAAGATTTAATAAAGATGAGCATAGACTTGAGAGCTATATAAACCAAGAGTTTAAAAGATAAAAATCATCATTAAAAACTTAAGGAATAATCAGTTAAAACTATTAATCTATTTTTACCATTTTCGCACAGGATGATTTTCAGAATTGAAATCCTGATTGTCATATTGAATTTTTTGTGCTGATTAGTCGCGATTAAGTGTTTTTATGACTATCAGGTATTGCGCTAAGAAACGTTAAATATCCATTATTTTTATCCATAAATTAAAGAGTGTTCAACTTATTGGTAGTTATTTGTATGTGCAGACTCAGGGATGATGGCGTTCTATTTTGAAACACTGATTGAACAAGGAGTTTGCAATGGAAAGATCAGATAACAAACACTCCGTCATTACAGTCGCTATCTGTTTTTTAATTGCAGTCATTGAGGGACTGGATATTCAGGCAGCGGGTATTGCTGCAGCCGGTATTCGTGAATCTTTTGGCTTGGATAGTTCGCAATTGGGGGTGTTTTTTAGCGCAGGGATTCTGGGTTTATTACCTGGAGCGCTGATTGGTGGAAGATATTCAGACCGTATCGGGCGTAAAAAGGTGCTGATTTGGTCGGTTGCAGTATTTGCAGTATTTACCTTATGTACCGTATGGGTAAACAGTTTTAACACGCTTTTATTGGTTCGTTTTTTAGCAGGGGCAGGTTTAGGCGCTGCCATGCCAAACTTGATTACGCTGGCTTCCGAAGCGGTTAGACCTGAAAATCGTGGTCGTGCTGTGGGTTTGATGTATTGTGGTATGCCAGTGGGTGCGGCTATTTTGTCGTATATTGCGAGTTTAGATTTTGGCTCAAACTGGAAAAACATTTTTTATTTAGGTGGATTGTTGCCGATTATTGTGCTTCCCATCATGATTAAATTTTTACCAGAATCACGTGAATTCTTAAAAGCGCAAACTAAGGCGGAAACAACAACAGTAACCACTCAAGGCTCTTTCAAAGATTTATTTAATAGCAGTAACGTGACACGTACCTGCTTAATTTCAGTGAGCTACTTCTTCACCTTGATGGTGGTTTACATCATGTTGAGCTGGTTGCCTTCATTGTTTATGGA
This sequence comes from Acinetobacter sp. TSRC1-2, assembly GCF_049895885.1. Taxonomy (NCBI): domain Bacteria; kingdom Pseudomonadati; phylum Pseudomonadota; class Gammaproteobacteria; order Moraxellales; family Moraxellaceae; genus Acinetobacter; species Acinetobacter sp. TSRC1-2. The sequence goes on along the minus strand of NZ_JAFCTF010000014.1, from coordinate 75,388 downwards.
ACTTGGCTTTAGCCGTAAAGAAGGCAGTACTGCACAGTTCTTCTTCATGATAAGTGCAACAGTCGGTACGATTGTTCTCGGTATGCTGACTGACCGCTGGAAAAAAGCCTATGTGATTATTTTAATGTACGGCGGTATTTTGGCAGGTTTATTTTGCTTGAATGCAGCAAGTTCATTGACACAAATGTATATGACTTCGGCATTGGTGGGTGCATTCGTGATTGGTTGCCAAGGTGTGCTTTATGCGTTCGGTAGTATTGTTTTCCCAACTGAAGTGCGCGCAACAGGCGTGGGTATGGCATCAGCCGTAGGGCGTGTTGGCGCAATGCTTGGGCCCGCAATTGCAGGTCAGTTACTTGCGGCAGGTTTTGGTGCAGCAGGGGTCATTTCAGCAGCCATTCCTTGTATCGTGATTTCAGCTGTCTTTATGTTGATTCTGGTTCGTCGCTTACAAACTCAAGCTTAATTTTTGATGTCTAAAATAGCTCGCAGATCGCGGGCTATTTTTTTATCTTCAATTTTATTTCTATTTTTTAGTCATAAAAAAATTAAAAACTTTTCTAAACTGGGGAAACAGCTCAATCATTGAATTTGCCAAAATACCGTTATGATTTACATTTACAGTCATTTCATTTTTACGACCAAGTCTAAATACTGCAATTTATTTTGTTATATGCTTAACAAAAATGACAACACGCAAATAATGGACTGCCAATGATGCAAAACAATAGCGCTTTGATTGTAGTAGATGTACAAAATGGTTTTACCCCCGGGGGTAACTTAGCCGTTGCGCATGCAGATCAGATCATTCCGAACATTAACCAATTGGCGCGATATTTTGACAATATTGTGATTACTCAAGATTGGCATCCAAAAAATCATGTGTCATTTGCTGAAAATCACATAGCTAAACAGCCTTTTGAAACGATTCAATTAGATTATGGAACTCAAGTGTTGTGGCCTGCGCATTGTGTTCAAGGCACGCCGGATGCCGAACTACATCCAGATCTTAACTTACCCATCGCACAATTGATTATTCGCAAAGGTTTCCATGCGCATATCGACAGCTATTCTGCTTTCATGGAAGCGGATCAAAAGACCACAACCGGTTTAGCGGGTTACTTAAGGGAGCGTGGAATTGATACGGTTTTTATTGTCGGCATTGCCACAGATTTTTGTGTGGCATGGACTGCGATAGATGCTTGCAAACTGGGCTTTAAGGCTTATGTGATTTCGGATGCCACCAAGGGCATTGATCTGGATGGGTCATTGCAACATGCCTGGCAAGATATGCTTGCAGCAGGGGTGAAACGCATTTTAGTCAGAGATATTATTCAGCAGCAGGCCTCATAAAGTGTGCAATTAAGAGAAAAGAAATAATTAGTAATTTCTCGATGCTTCTTGTACCAGCTAACATTTAGCCTGGATAGCAGAATAAATATTGGATTGAACCATGTCAGCTTTTTTGCGCTTTACGCAATTTATTCAAAAAACCTTTGCGCTGTGGGTAGTGTTATTTTCAGGTATTGCTTTAATTGTGCCCGAAGCGTTTGTTTGGCTCAAAATGTATATCACCTGGATGCTGGGTATCATCATGTTTGGAATGGGCATGACCATGACCGTGGATGATTTTAAAGGAATATTACAAAGTCCTAAAGCGGTGGTGATTGGAGTGGTTGCACAGTTTGTGGTAATGCCGGGACTGGCTTATTTGTTATGTCAATTGTTTCAACTGCCGCCTGAAATTGCTATTGGTGTGATTCTTGTGGGCTGTTGTCCAGGTGGCACAGCATCGAACGTGATTACCTATATGGCCAAAGGCAATACTGCTTTATCTGTGGCCTGTACCTCTGTTTCGACTCTTTTAGCACCTGTGTTGACACCTGCGATTTTTTATCTTTTGGCCAGTCAATGGATCGAAATTAATGCATTATCCATGCTGGGTTCAATTTTACAGGTCGTGCTGTTTCCAATCATTTTGGGTTTAATTGTCCGGACAGTATTGAAGCAAAAAGTGGATGCCTATATTCAAGTCATGCCACTGATTTCCGTACTGGCAATCGTCGCGATTGTGGCTGCAATTATTGCAGGCAGTAAGGCACAAATTTTAGAATCAGGTTTACTGATTTTAGGTGTAGTCGCGTTACATAATGGTTTGGGCTATTTAATGGGTTTTTGGGCAAGTCGAGTGTTTAAATTGCCTTATGCAGACAGTAAAGCGATTGCCATAGAAGTGGGCATGCAAAATTCTGGTTTGGGCGTGGCTTTGGCTGCAGTGCATTTTGCCGCTTCACCACTTACTGCAGTGCCAAGTGCTATTTTTAGTTTATGGCATAACATTTCAGGTCCTGCATTGGCGACGTATTGGGCCAGTAAAGCCAATAAAATGAAATAGGGGTTGCATGAAATTTCTATTTTAAGTAGACGAAAAAAAGCCGAGCACATAAGCTCGGCTTTTTTTATGAATTCATTTTAAGAAGCTTTGGACTGTTTGGCTTTTAAAATTTCAGTTCTGAAGGTCTGTGCCAATTCAGCCACTTCACTGTCCATCCCGTTCATCATAAAGGCATGACGAGTCAGCACATTGGTCGGATTTGGCATGCTGACCAATTGGTAACGGTCGGAAATATCTTTGAGTAATTCATTCGGTAAATGAATGGCACTTTCTTTTGCCGCTAACTGTTGAACCAGACGCTCTGCAGCTTGGACCGGCGTCAGATGCATAGCTTCGACATGACTTGAAATTGCATTACGGGTTTGTAAAACAAAGCGCTTTTCTTCGCGATAGCGTTTGTACAACACATCCGACAATAACTGGAATACGGTACTGATCATCACCAAACATTGCACCGCATTTGGTGTTTCTACCGACATACTAATGGTTGCGCCATGTTCATCAAATTTATGCACAGTTGAAATATCCGAACTATTTAATTTGTAGTGTTGAACACACAATTCGGCGGTTTTATTCAGGAAAATCTGACATAAATTGAAATACGGTACGGATACTGTTTTATTAACCGAATCCATAAGTTGTTTTGGATCATAAAACTGAATATTTAAGGCAATACATTTGTCGTCAAGCACGACAGGTTTTGATTCTTTGACTTTAACTTTTGCCTGAGCATTGTGCTGTGCTTGTGCAACTGCTACAGCAGCATTGTGTTGTTCTTGTTCTAAGGCCTGAGCCAAGGTTTGAATTTCATGTTTTAGTCGTGATTCATTATTGATACGCGCTAAATATTCAGTCCGACTTGGGCGGGCAATCGCACGATAAGCCAACCATAACAAGCCGTGAATCATCAGCGATAATAAAATTGCCAGCCATTGAGTCCGTAAAATTTCACCAATGCTGGATTGGATTAACGTGATTTCAATGGTGCCGACTTTCTTTTCATTTTGCAGTGCTTCACGTACAAAGACTTCACCTTGACGTGTCTTGGTTAAACCACCTGTTGCAAGTACCTGATTATTCGCATCTAAAATACGAATAGAAGCAACACTCGGGTTAGTTGCATAACGGTCGGCCAATAATGCCAATGACACCGTATTAGCAGGCTCAAGCTCGGATAGGCTGTCTGTGACCAGTTGCGTGGTCATCAGCTGTCCCTGACTGGCGCGATTTGCATTCAGTTGATGCGTCGTCGCAAGAACCAGTAAAAAGGTGTGTAAAGCAAAACTTACTATCAGTAGGCTAGCAAATAGCCCTTGTCTAGGCGCATTCAACGTAAACTTCCAAGGCATTTATGTTCAAATTCGATTATGATTCTTACAATAGTTGTAGCTCAGATCCGAGTCAATTCATGCGAGAAATCATTCTTATATCATTTTTGGGACCCGACCAGCCTAATCAATTTACACGATTAATGCAGGTACTGTCCGTACATTCTTTACAAATTTTGGATGTTGGACAGGCCGTCATCCACAACCAACTGACTTTAGGTATTGTTGTTTCGTCAGATGACCAAACTGCTACAGCATTAGCCATGAAGGAGATCTTGATTCTAGCACATGATATTGGTTTAACTGTGCGCTTTAAACCAATCTCTACCTCAGAATATGATCAATGGGTCAGTGAGGGTGGGCAGACCCGTTATATCGTGACTGCACTTGCACCAGAATTAACCGCATCTCAATTACAAGCAGTCACCAATATTGTGTCTAACCAAGGCTTTAATATTGAAACTGTAACGCGTTTGTCGGAACGTCCAAAGCTAGCGGGTCAAGCCGATGGACCGAAACGCTCTTGCGTACAGTTTGGTTTAAAAGGACAAATGCTGGATGCCACGGCAATGCGTGCATCTTGCCTACGTTTATCGACTGAACTCAATGTGGATGTCGCGGTTCAGGAAGATAATGCTTACCGTCGTAATCGCCGTTTAGTCTGCTTCGACATGGACTCGACTCTGATTGAACAAGAAGTGATTGATGAGTTGGCGATTGAAGCGGGTGTAGGGGAGCAAGTTGCTGAAATTACTGAACGGGCCATGCAAGGAGAACTTGATTTCCAACAAAGCTTCCGTGCCCGTGTCGCCTTATTAAAAGGAATGGATGCTTCTGTTTTACCTCAAATTGCAGAACGTTTAACCGTGACTGAAGGCGCAGAACGTCTGATTTCAACCTTGAAAGCATTAGGTTATCGAACTGCTATTCTTTCAGGTGGCTTCCAGTATTTTGCTGAATACCTGCAAGAAAAATTAGGTATTGATGAAGTTCATGCTAATTGTCTAGATATTGCTGATGGCATGGTTACAGGCGAAGTCAAAGGCCATATTGTTGATGGTGCGCGTAAAGCCTTCCTGCTGCGTGAACTTGCTGAACGTATGGGTATTTCACTTGAACAAACCATTGCTGTAGGGGATGGTGCAAATGATTTGCCAATGTTGTCCATAGCCGGTTTAGGTGTGGCATTCCGTGCAAAACCTTTGGTTCGCCAAAATGTAAATCAGGCCATTTCTAGCGTAGGTTTAGATGGCGTGTTGTATCTACTCGGTGTACATGATAAAGACCTGAGTCGTGCCTAAATATTAGGCCTAACTGTTGAAGTTTATTGACAAAACGCGACGTTGATGTCGCGTTTTTTTGTTATAAAAATAGTTAAAACACGATGAGCGGTTGAGTTGAATTGCTGATAAAAACAACAATCAATCCATTCGTAAAAAATATTTTTTCAATGCTTTTAGTGCATTGTTTTTTTGTAATGACACGGTAAGTCCGTACCCATCTCACTTCCAGAAAAAGTTAAAAATAAAAAAATGTAATGACAAAATAATATTGCGACAAGGTGTGTCGCTTTATGAAAATACAAGACTTTTTTTCTTTAAAAAACTACGCATAATGCTTGCATAGAGATTGATATAGACATATTCATCATTTATTTAACGGTATCGGGAATCAGGTTTAGACAAACATTCAATGTCCAAATCTTATCTTAGACGGAGGTTTTTATGGTTACAGCGAATTTAGCAACCATCGTAGGCTTAAGCTTGATTGCGGCTGCTTTGATAGCTGTTTTCTTCTCGCCTTATCGTCGTTTGTTAAGCTTTATGTTTGCAGGTATGCTGTTTTGGGGATTGATTGAAGTTGTCCGCTTTGGTACACAGGTGGTATTTGAATTACCTGTGACCTATAGCTATCTTACTGCATTAATGTCAGCAATGGTCGTAGTCGCCATGCTTTTGGTACGCGAAGATCGTCGTGCAGAACGTGCTTTAAATGAGCGTCGTTGTATTGAACATACACCTGTATATGAAGAAGACCAGCAGCACTGCTCAAGCCGTTAAATCGTAGTGTTTAAGAATTCTAAAAAAGATGTGTCCAGAGCACATCTTTTTTTTGTTCGTTCAATATTGTTATACAAAGCCTTACTTCAAAAAACATAACTTATGTTAGGATAAGTCGTCACTTTTCCAACAATTACAATAGGCTTAAATGTCATGAAACTATCTTCGATTCCTGTCGTAAAATTACCACTGGTCGATGTAAGCACGGATCCGCTTGATTTACTAGTTGCGGGCTTGGCTTTGCGTATGAAGCAATTGGCTCGTACCAGTCCAAAATTTATTGAGTTAGTTCATGAACGTCAGTTTCGTATTCAAATTGGTACAGATTTAGGCGTTGCGCGTCAAATTCTGGTAAACAATGGACAAATTGATACTGTGTCTGGCGATGCTGAAAAAGCAGATTTTATTTTACAGTTTGCAGACAGTGAGCAAGGCGTAAAAACTTTAATGAAAGGTGATCCCACCGCTTTCATGACAGGCATGCAAAATGGCACGATTAAAATGGAAGGCGATTTTGGTCTTTTGGTTTGGTTTAACAAAGTAGCCAAACTGATTCCACCAAAACTACCTAAGCCAGTACAGGAAAAAGTGAAATTGGTGCGTTCATTTATTCGTGAAAAAACCGGTAAATAAGATTTTTTGTTGAATATTAATTTCTTATTGATAATAATGCCCCCTATTTTTAGGGGGTATTTTATATGAAAAAGGTTTTAACGACAGCTTGCTTAGCGGCAACTTTAACAATGACCGGTTGTGCAAGTATTATTTCGGGATCAACGCAAACATTGACATTTAAATCTGTTCCTGAACAAGCCTCTATTTCTATTAGCAACAAAGCAGGTGAAAAAGTGCATACAGGCGTTACGCCTGCAACTGTGACTCTTAAGCGCGGTAATGGTTATTTTAAGCCTGCCGCTTATGATGTAGCTTTTAAGAAAGAAGGCTTCCAAACCAAGACTATTCAAGTAACTGGTAGTGTTAATGGCTGGTATGTAGCAAATATTATTTTTGGTGGATTAATTGGATTACTTATTGTTGACCCTGCAACGGGTGCAATGTATACATTGAATCCAAGTGATATCAATGCAGTACTGGAAGATAATCAAACTGCATCACAAAAAGGACAGCAGTCACTTACTGTAATGTTGATTCAGGATATTCCTGTAGATATGATGAGCCGAGCAAAATATATCGCGACTCTCTAAGGTCGAAATTAAAAAAGCCCTCATTCGAGGGCTTTTTTAATGGTTGATCTATTTCGCTGTTTATTCAACTTCTAGGTTAAAGGTCACGGGTCCATCATTCACCAGATGCACTTTCATATCAGCTGCAAAAATGCCGGTTTGCACATTTTCAAATTGAGTTTGAGCATAAGCGACCAATTCTTCATAGAGGTCCTTGGCTTCACTTGGTGGCATCGCTGGTCCAAAATCAGGACGTAAACCTTTTTGTGTTTGCGCCATCAAGGTGAATTGCGAAACTAATAATAATCCGCCACTTGCTTGGCTGACATTCCAGCCCATCTTGCCTTGTTCATCATCAAAAAAACGATATTTCAAAATCTTGTCGATCAGCTTTTTGCCTTTTTCAAGATTATCTTCTTTACCCAGACCCAGAAATACCAAAATACCGTGTTGGATTTCACCGGTAGTTTCACCATTGACCACCACTTTGGCTTCTAAAACTCGTTGTAATAACGCACGCATATTTTATCAAATCAGTTATTTCAAATTTGCGGTGAATTGTAGCAAATCTATGCTTAAACGCTTCAAAAAGTAGTAGTGTGTAGATGTGGATTTAAAAAATTTCCATAAATGTATCAAGACGAAAGTACCTTTTAATGTCTGTGCTTTAGTAACACTCGTTAAAAATGAGGGTAAAGAAACTGTTAAGCATAATTAGAAGGATTGACCAGGAGTAAATTTTGTTTTAGCCCTTGATGTATGAACCTTAATTTATTCAATAGTTTTCAGCATTTACGAAAACATTAGTTTTATAGTGAAAAAAATATGCTTTAATGCGGATAGTTGATAAAAACTGAAAGTGATATGTCCGCAATCATCCATTCATTATTAGATACCGACCTGTATAAATTCACCATGTTACAGGTGGTTCTGCATAAATTTCCTCAAACTCATAGTGTTTACCATTTTCGCTGTCGCAATTTAGAAGATACCGTTTATCCACTCACGGATATTCTGGATGATTTAAATGAGCAGCTTGACTATTTATGTCAGCTCAACTTTAAAGAAGATGAGTTGCAATATTTACGTAGCTTGCGTTTTATTAAAAGTGACTTCGTCGATTACTTAGAATTATTCCAACTGAAACGACGCTTTATTAAAGCCAGTATTGATGATCAAGGCCGTTTGGATATTTGGGTTGAAGGCCCGATGGTTCAGGCGATGATGTTTGAAATCTTTGTGCTGGCGCTGGTTAACGAATTGTATTTCCGCCGTATTCGTACTGATGAGGTTTTGGCAGAAGGTGAACGTCGTTTACAGGCCAAAGTGGCCTTGCTTAAAAAGTACGAACAAGAGCAAAATCCGAATGATCCACCATTTTTAGTATCCGACTTTGGTACTCGTCGTCGTTATAGCTATGCCTGGCAGAAACATGTGATTACCCAGTTTCATCAGGCCTCTCCCTATATTTTCCGTGGTACCAGCAATGTGTTAATTGCCAAAGAATTGGGTCTTACTCCAATTGGCACCATGGCACATGAATTCCTGCAAGCCTTTCAAGCTTTGGATGTGCGGTTACGCAATTTTCAAAAACTGGCTCTGGAAACCTGGGTACAGGAATATCGCGGTGACTTGGGAATTGCCTTGACCGATGTGGTCGGGATGGATGCCTTCCTGCGTGACTTCGATTTGTATTTTGCAAAACTGTTTGACGGTCTGCGTCATGACAGTGGCGATCCCTACGAATGGGGCGACAAGGCCTATGCACACTACAAAAAACTAAAAGTCGATAGCAAAAGCAAAATGCTGACTTTTAGTGACGGGCTGAACCTGGAAAAAGCCTGGAATTTGCATCAGTACTTTAAAGACCGCTTCCAGGTGAGCTTTGGTATTGGCACCAATTTAACCAATGACTTGGGCCAAACTCCATTAAATATTGTGTTGAAACTGGTGGAATGTAATGGTCAATCGGTGGCTAAAATTTCCGATAGTCCCGGAAAAACCATGACCGATAACGATACTTTCCTCGCTTATTTACGTCAGGTGTTCCAAATCACTGAAACTAAATAACAGTGACTTTTCTATAGCTGATTTTTTGCTAAAAGAATGCAAAAAATCAGCATAATAGTGAAAATGAGTTGTGCTAAGATCGTGAATGTTGATCTAAATAAAACTCGAAAAAGTATGACTGTTTCTGCATTTAATTTTGGTCTGCTCATTGAAGCAGAAGATCTCTTGCCACATTTGGGCAATGAGAAATTACGTATTGTCGATTTAAGCCGTAGTTCTGTTTATGATCAACTGCATATCCCGCATGCGATTCATGTCAAGCCTAAACAGCTGCTTCGCCAAGAAGAGCAAGCCTCGGGTTTACTTCCCGATATTGAAGGCTTAAAAGCACTGATTGAATATTTGAATATTTCTCCAGATCATCACATTGTCGCCTATGATGATGAAGGCGGGGCATGGGCTGGACGCTTGATCTGGAATTTGCATTGCCTCGGTTTTGAAAATACCAGTTTGTTAAATGGTGGTATACATGCCTGGTTGGCTGCAGGCTTTCCAACCTCGTCAGAGGTCGAAAAATTAGCGTCTGTTGCAAATTTGGTTGAAATTAACCAGGCACATATTGATCAGTACCGTATTGAATACCCAGAACTTCTTGATAAAGTTCAAAACCATGGAGTCCAAGTGTGGGATTGTCGTACTGAAGATGAATACACTGGACTTCGACTCGCATCGCGACGCGGCGGTCACATTCCAAATGCCCGACATTTTGAATGGAGTACTGCCCTTAACCGTGAAAATCATTTAAAATTACATCCCTTAGAACGCACTCAACAACGCTTAGAACAATTGGGATTCAATTTAAATGAACCTGTGGTGGTATATTGTCAGTCACATCACCGTTCGGGTTTAGCTTATATTTTGGGTCGATTACTCGGTTGGAATATTCAAGCTTATGATGGTGCGTGGAGTGAATGGGGCAACCGCCTCGACAGTCCGATTATTACCGGAGAGTTACCGTCTTGAGTTTCGCATCACGATTAAAAAAACAAATTTTTATTCAAGCACAACGTGTTGTGCCACAACACCAATTATCACGTGTTGTGGGGAAACTCGCAGCCAGTGAAAACCCAATTGTCAAAAATACCGTGATTCAGGCTTTTAAAGCCCAATATGGCATTGATATGTCAATTGCTGAACAAGGTGATGCATTGAAATATAAGTCTTTCAATGAATTTTTTACCCGTTCCTTGAAAGAGGGTGTACGTGCGATTGATAACAATCCTAATAGTATCGTTTCACCTGCGGATGGTGCAATTTCACAATTGGGTAAAATCGAAGAGGGCGATATTTTTCAGGCCAAAGGTCAAAGCTTTTCAGTTGAAAAATTAATTGCCGATCCACAACTGGCTGAACCGTTTAAAAATGGTCAGTTCGCAACCGTGTATTTATCGCCTAAAGACTATCACCGTGTGCATATGCCTTTTGCGGGAACTTTAACTGAAACTTTATATGTGCCAGGTGAATTGTTCTCGGTGAATCAGACGACTGCGGAAAATATTCCGGGTTTGTTTGCGCGTAATGAACGTATGGTGTGTCTGTTTGATACTGAACTGGGCCGTATGGCTGTGGTTTTAGTCGGTGCCATGATTGTTGCCGGTATTGAAACCGTAGCGACAGGTAAGGTGAAACCCACAGGTCGTCTGGAACTCAATCAACATAATCTATTCCTTGAAAAAGGTGCAGAGCTGGGTCGTTTTTACCTAGGTTCTACCGCCGTAATTTTATTTGAACAAGATAAAATGGCTTGGGATGCGATGTTTAAGGCAAACTCAGTCGTAGTAATGGGTGAAGCTTTGGGGCATACAGTTTAATAATATTCTTGTTATAGCAGGAGCTTAGGTGGAGGGGGCTTTTAAGTATTACCTCTCCCTAATCCTTTCCTAACAGGAGAGGGAATTTAAGCTGTAAAAAGAGCCCCATATGAGGCTCTTTTTTACGTTTTAGAATAAGTTGATCTTCTGAATTAGCGTTTTACCACAATCGAATCAATCCCACTGCGTTGTAAAGTTTGCTGGGCTAAGATTGCAGCTTCAGGTGAATCATAAGGACCGGAAATTACCCGATACCAGGTTTGACCATTTTCAACCGATTTAACCACATCTGCAGATAAACCATTCAAAATAATTTCAGCGCGACGCGCATCAGCACTATCTGGATCAGAATAGCTACGAACTTGAAGAATATAACTTGGCTGATGGGCAACCGGAGCTTCAGCGCTTTCAAGGCCTGGCTCAGTAGCTTCACTATTAACCGTCGGTTTTTCTTCAGGTGCTTCAACAATCACCACAGTTTCTGATTTTTTAGTTTCAGGCATAGCCTGATCAGGAATAGGCGTGACTTGTTGCTGAGGTAATAAATCGTAGAAACGATAGTCTTTGTTGGTGTCTTCTTGGTAATGTTCAGAATTAATCTGATTCTTCGGCTGAACCGGTGCCCACGGTTTCCATAGCATCAAAGCTACAGCAAAACTCAGCACGATTAAAATGACGACAAGTGTTCCAAGCCATGCCGGAATCAATGGCTTTTTAGGCTTGTTCGGTCGCTCAGATACACCGCGTTGCGTTTTTCCAAACACGTGGGACTTCCTTTTATTCTAGTTACATTGAGGTAGGGGCAGATACACCTAATAATTCTAAACCATTACGTAAGACTTGTTGTACATTTACTGAAAGTAATAAACGGGCTTGCGTAAGGTCAGCATCATCATTGAGTACTTTATGCTCATTATACCAACCGTGGAATAATGCTGCCAATTCTTTCAAATAGTTACCGACTTGATGTGGTTCATAGCTATTCGCTGCACGAATTACAATTTCCGGATACGCAGCAAGTTTGGCTAAAATTTCAGTTTCAGCATCAAGATCAAGTTTCGCTGCAAATTGACGTGCATTCACGGCATCAAAATTCACATGGGTAGCTGCCGCTTTCTCTAACATACGACAAATACGGGCATGTGCATATTGAATGTAGTACACCGCATTGTCTTTGCTTTGTGACACTGCAAGGTCAAGGTCAAAGTCAATGTGCTGTTCAGATTTACGCATTACATAGTAGAAACGCGCAGCGTCATTGCCGACTTCTTTACGCAAGTCACGTAAAGTGACGAACTGACCTGAACGAGATGACATTTGCACCAGCTCACCGCCACGCCATAGGCTGACGAACTGAACCAAAAGCACAGTGAGTTTTTTAGAGTCATAACCCATTGCATCAATCGCAGCTTTGACACGTGCGATATAACCGTGATGGTCTGAACCCCAGATATCTACGATATCGGTATAGCCACGTTGTAATTTATTTAAATGGTAAGCAATATCAGATGCGAAATAGGTGGTTTGACCATTACGGCGTTTGACCACACGGTCTTTTTCATCGCCGAATTCAGTCGATTTGAACCAGACGTTGCCGTCTTGTTCATAAAGATAGCCACGTTGATCTAAGGTTTCTAAAGCTTCGTCAATTTTTTCAGTTAACGATTCTTCACTGAACCATTGATTGAAGGTTACACCGAATTCACCCAGGTCATCTTTAATGTCATCAAGAATGGCTTTTAAGGCCGCTTGTAAGAATACACGGTAGCCTTGACCAATTAATTGTTGTGAATTGAAGATCAAGCCATCGATATGTTTTTCTTTATCGCCTGAAAGCACAACTTTGTTGCCATCTGCATCAAGTTCAACAGCAAATTGCACATCTTCAGGGACATCTTTATAGACATCCGCAACAGGGCGTACATAAGCATCGCCATCTTTGTCGATAATGCTTTGTGCGATTTCTTTAACGTAGTCACCTTGGTAAGCATTTTTTGGGAACACCAAGGTTTGACCAGTAAGCTCTAAATAACGAAGATATGTAGAGGTCGCAAGGATGTCCATTTGACGGCCGGCATCATTGACATAATATTCGCGGTCAACTTTAGCGCCAGTGGCTTCAAGCAAGTTGGCAACCGTCATGCCATATGCTGCACCACGACCATGACCTACATGTAGGCTAGAGGTTGGATTGGCAGAAACGAATTCGACTTGAATGCGTTTTTCAGCGTTGGCCTGGGTACGACCAAATTGGTCTTTTTGTGCCTCAACCTGATCAAGGACAGTAAAGCGTTGGTCGGCATTTAAAAAGAAATTAATAAAGCCCGGGCCAGCAATTTCTGCTTTGCTGATATCTGCAACTTCAGGAAGACTGGCGAGGATTTTTTCCGCGAGATCACGAGGCTTCATGCCCGCAGCTTTAGAACCGATCATCGCGATGTTCGACGCGAAGTCACCGTGAGTTCGGTCTTTGGTTCGCGTTAAGTTACCACTGTTATTAAAGTCGGATGGGAGTACACCTTCAGCTTGAAGAGATTGCACTGCATGATCGAGAGCTGCTTGGATTGCCGTATTCATAATCAGTCGAAAAATAAACGTCGCGGAAAAACAGCAAATATAGCAAATTTCACCGTCTTTAGGTAAACCCATTTGTATTGAATGAATCTTGTCCGGCAGTCTGCACAGTATGGAAGTCGATAAAATAAGGAAAAAATCCCAAAAAGGGAGATTTATGGCATATTGGAGGGCTTGAAGGAATGAACAGAGCAGAGTGTATGCAACCTGAACGCCCTATGATCATCGGAAATATTCCCAAACTTCCAGCAAAATGGGCCACGGTGGTGATGCCGTTTATTTTGTCTGGACTGATGAGTGGCATTATTTCCTTTATTAATATGCTGCGTAATTTGGGTTGGACCGATGGTTTTACGAATTTATGGTTTCACAACTGGATGATTTCTTGGGCCTTTGCTTTTCCAATTGTATTAATGCTTTTACCTTTAGTCCGTAAATTAACTGGCAAACTGGTCGATCTATCTGCTCCGAATGTACCGAAGTAATTTTGTCCTTTTAGTTTAAAGGCTGGTCCAATCATTCTGCTTTTTCAGTTTGAAAGATCTACAGTCTAGAGACCTTAAAAACTTGAATGATTTTAACAAGAATATTTTGCTTATTGATCAAAGACTGCTGTGACCAAGTGCCCGAATCCAACTAAAGCACCACATCCACCAAAGCGCGAATAATCCCCAGCACCAAACCAATAAATGCACCCACGACCACGCCATTGACACGGATCATGTGTAAATCGCCACCGACTTCATTTTCAATTTTGTCGATCATTTCCCGCGAATCCCATTCGTGAATACGCTCGCTAATAAACCGAATGACTTTCTCACTGTATTGGTCACTCAAATTAACCGCAATCCCACTCATCCGATCATTGAGTAGTTCACGTACTGCCGGGTTGGAAATGATATTTTCCCCTACTTGCTGAATGGCGATACGCAGGTTTTGTGCAATACCTGAATCGTCTTTCAATAAGTCGGCTTTAATGGCATCACAGAGAATGACGACGGCGCCGCTAATAAAATTCAGCACTTGCGGGCTGTCCAGCAAGGCATCTTTGGTACTGTTTAAACGATGACTGGCATTACTTTCATCATCTGCCAGTTCCAGCATCAACTGATGTCCCATTTCTTCAATTTTTTGACGCCACGGATGCTCCGGGTCGGCAAGCATGGATTCAACGCGTTCCACCAGTGAGTCGATGGTACGTTGCTGTACATCAATGCCAATCCAGCTTGCGCCTTTCGCCAGTTTCCATACCCCTAATTCTTTGAATAAGGTGCGTGTGAGTTGACGCGTTTCTTCGGGATGAGACATCACCCATTCATGCGCTAGATCAAGTCCGCGTTGTAAGACATCTTGATGAAAATCATTTTCCAAAACCGCGCGCAGCATTTCACTGGCCAAGGTATTGATTTGGGTATTGCGCACCCATTGCACGCTATTGTTTTGAATAAAGCGTCCAATTTGCTCCTGTCCCACGAATTCAAAAATTTTCGGCACGGTTTGCTGAATGACTTGGGTGACTTGAGCATTATTTTCAGGTTTGGCCAACCATTGCCCAACGGCCAGGCTGAGATCGGTATTGTGCAGACTTCGCTTCACTACCTGGGGCGATAAAAAGTTTTCCTGTACAAAACGTCCCAATGATTCTGCAATACGGGCTTTATTGCGCGGAATGATTTCGGTGTGATCGCGCATGAATTTGGGAATTGGCATTTTCCCAAACGGGTTACGGAACAATACAGTAATGGCATACCAGTCCGCTAAACCACCTACCACACCGGCTTCGGCAGCCAGCATGAAAATATGAATCAGCCAGACATACTCAGGAAGCAGCTTGGCCACCACCATCAACACTAACCAAGTCAGAACCGCCAAGACTAGAGCAATGGTGGCAAAGCGTTTACTGCGTTGCAAACTAGGTGGAGGGGTTACTTCCGCTGGAGTCATGCAATATTCCTGTTAATAGGGGACATCGGTTATTTTTTGGGTGTCACGACTGGGGGCTGTAAAACTTGCCCAGTCGGGCTAAGTCCGTATTTTTGTCCTAACGATTGTAAAATCAAATAGGCATCGAAAGCATCATTGGGTGCTTTTTTCTGATCTTTATAACATTCAATGGTATAGGAAACTTGTACCGGGTCAATAGTGACTACGCGTGGCATATCATAAAACGAGTCAGGCCAGAAACCCGGGTAACGACGATAATAGCCGTATGGATAGTACATTGGGGTTGATGAGTAGACTACGGCTTGTCGTGGAGGCTGATTACGGTTACTCGGATCATTTAGGACTTTAAAATAGCGAAATCCGTTTTGTACGGTGGTTTGAGCGGCTTTTACCAAGGTAATTTCTTCCGCTGTACCAAAACTCATGTTGGGGCGTGCCTGGAAACTGATGCGATAGGACTGTGAATTTAAAGGGGTATTGCTGAATTGACCTAATTGGTCAAAAGTCAGGGGTTTTGAAGGCATCGTTGCACAGCCGGAGAGGGCAATTGCCACGACCATGCTTAAACCTATAATGCTGTTCTTCATGTTAAACCTCCATACCAATTTACTGTGTGAGGGAGGAGACACAATAAATTTTTAGAAACTGCTGTTAGGTTGGGTCAAAAATTCGAGCTCTTCTGCAGTCGAGGTGCGCGACAAAATTTGATTACGATGCGGATAGCGCCCGAAACGGTCAATAATCGCTTTATGCATTTTCTCGTAATCCAGATTCATCGGATTGCCGAGGCGTTGAAATAATTTTAACGCGAATTCGTGGATCAATTTCGATTCACTGTGCATAAAGGGCATGTATAAAAATGCACGTTGTTCTGGACTTAATTGTTTATCCAAATCCAGACTAATCGCTTCTTGGGCAAGTGTCAGTGCTAAAGCATCCTGGGCAAAGGCTTGCGCTTGATCCCGGAACAAATTGCGCGAAAACTGATCCAGTACAATAATTTCAGCCAGACGGCCTTCCGCAGTTTTGCGCCAGGACCAAAGCTCGGCTTGTGTAGCTTGATGGTGAATATCACGAAACTTTTGATTAATTAATCCATCAAAATCATCACTTTTTGCAAACCATAATGGCTGTGTGTCCGAATTAAACCAAAAGTCCAAAATATCCAGATAATTCATAATATTTACAATTCCTTAGCACTTATTATTCAATACAATCACAAAATTCAGGTGTCTTATAGAGTAACTTTGTGATAAAAATTTTCCAGAAATAAAATCAAGGTTTTACTTGAAAACTATACTCGGTTTAATGTGACAGTCCAAAATCACGTTATACTGCTATAAACTGATGATTTTATTTTAGTAGTTCTATTTAGTAGTTATCTTCCGATAAGCGAGATTGTAATGAGTCAACCCGAATCGACCTCTCAAGTTGTATTACCAGCTTGGGTGGATTCTTCGCTGTTTAAAGGCATGTTGCGTGGTATTGAGCGCGAAAGCCTGCGTATGCAAAGCAATGGTTTTTTGTCGCAAGCATCGCATCCAAAAGCACTCGGGTCGGCTTTAACACATCCACATATCACCACTGATTATTCTGAAGCCCTAATGGAGTTTATTACTCCGCCGCAAGACAGCATTAAAAAAGCATTACATTATTTAGAAGACATTCATGCGGTTGCCCATCGCCATCTAGAAAATGGTGAAAAACTGTGGCCATTGTCGATGCCTTGTATGCTAGATGATGAAGAAAATAATATTCGTTTAGCACAATATGGCACCTCTAATGTGGGTCGTTTTAAGACTTTATATCGTCATGGCTTAGGCGTGCGTTATGGTCGTCGCATGCAGACTATTTCAGGGGTGCATTATAATTTATCTTTCCCTGATCAAGTCTTTGAAGCACTGCAACAACAAGAAAGCGACGACACTTTAAAAAGTTTAACTTTGCAGGATTATCGCAGTCATCGTTACTTTGGTTTAATTCGTAACTTTATACGTTTAACTCCCTTGGTGATGTTCCTGGTGGGTGCCAGTCCTTCAGTGTGCCAGTGCTTTATGACTGGACGTGAACATCACTTATTGCCTTTATTAAAAGGAACCTTATTCCTGCCATATGCAACAGCACTGCGTATGGGTAATTTTGGTTATCAGAATTCTGCCCAGAAAAAATTGGGCATTCACTACAATAATCTGTCGGGTTATTTAAAAGGCTTGCAAAAAGCGGTAAAAACGCCTTATGCACCTTTTAGCCGTTTAGGTTTAAATGATGAACAGGGCGAGCCGATTCAAATCAATGACCATGTGCTGCAAATTGAAAATGAATACTACAGCTTAGTCCGTCCAAAACAGGTGCCTCAAGCTGGGGAAACCCCATCTCAAGCGCTTGAAAATCGTGGGGTCGGCTATGTTGAACTGCGTGCCGTAGATGTCAATCCGTATAGTCCGATCGGGATCGATGAAAACACAGCGGCATTCCTGGAAGTGTTGGCACTGCATTGTTTATTACAAGATAGCCCGGATTTACTGGATCAAGAACAGGAACAGATTGAGCGCAATCAGACTGAAGCGGTCAATCGTGGTCGTGCGCCAAATGCAGTGATTATTGATGTTACGGGTGAACAAGCCATTGAAGACTGGTCACGTACTCGAGTCACAGAAATGCAACCTTTGGCTGATTTACTGGATGCAACCTATAGTACCGATATGTATTCAGCTGCATTGGCTGTCATGTTTAAACGCATTGATGAAGTGGATGAAACTCTGTCTGCACAAGTGATTGCCGATACTTTAGAAAATGGTGGCACATGGAACTTTGGTAGTTTTATGGCACAACAACATGCAACGACCTATGCGCAGCATCAATTAAGCCCGGATACATTGTCTTATTTTGAGGGGCTGGCTGAGCAATCTTTGCAACAACAACAGCAACTCGAACAAGATAGCAGTCTCAGCTTTGAGCAATATCTTGCCGATTATCGATAAAAATTAAGAGGATTCACCATGCAATGGAGTTATCGCTTCGTGAGTGGTTTTTTGTTTTTGGCCAGCGTCATTGGCATGGCGTTTGCGTTATATCTGGAACACGTACAAGGACTTGAACCTTGTCCATTATGTGTGTTTCAACGCATTGGCCTGATTGGGTTAGGGATTGTTTCTCTGGTCGCTTTTTTACATAACCCGAACTCAAATGCGGTTAAACGTATTTATGCCTTATTGGGTTCAATCAGTATTCTCTGGTCGGCAGGTGTGGCAGCGCGTCATGTCTGGCTACAAAATTTGCCACCCGATCAAGTTCCCAGCTGTGGTCCAGGCTTGGATTACTGGGTAGAAACTTTGCCTTTAAAGTCGGTGTTTGAACAAGTACTGACAGGTTCGGGCGAATGTGCCAAAGTGGACTGGACTTTCCTGGGGCAATCCTTGCCGGTATGGTCGCTGTTATTCTTTGCGGTGTTGGTTTTACTCAGTCTGTGGCAATTGTTGCGTAGCTATCCATTTGTAACGCATAAACCTATCAAGAAGAAATAAAAAATCTCATAAAAAAGCCAACTTTAAGTTGGCTTTTTTCTTATTCGTTTAAGTCAGCGCAATACCCGATAAATCTTCTAATTGCAGCCTGTATTCATGCACCTGTTCTTTCACTGGTTCATCTTGTGGCGGATAAAACCATTTCGCAATTTGTTCAGCCACACTGGCATGATAGTGCAGTTCAAAATGATTTAAGCCATAGAAAATAGCTTTATGCGATTCAGGCACTTTCAATTGGAACCGTGGATTAGGATGTTCGCCTAAAGCACTTTTAATACTGACCAGATAATCACCCAATACATTTAAAGGGCGATTTTTTCTACTCTCATAGGCAATGGAGGCAGCAACGAAAAAAGTATTGATATGGGAAGGCAAGGGAGCAGGTTTGCGATTGTCATCCATCCCCCCAATCCGGGCATGATTATGTTCCCAGTCATCATCACGTACGCTGCCATAACGTAAATCTAAAATGCCGTTACTGCGGATATTGACGATATGCCGAATAATTTTTACAAAGGGGAAGTGTCCCAGTTTATCCTGCATGATAAAACCAAAACGTTCTAAAACCGCACCATGATGCGGTGACCCTAAACAGACCAAATTTTCTGTCAGGTGTATCCATGGATACATGTTCTGTTTGCCATAAAACAAGGCGCTACGTAAGACCAGGCCGCCCATACTGTGACCGATTAAATCAATACTGGTAATCAATGGGTTACGACGAATCAAATCTTCTAAAGTATTGGCAAGACTGCGTCCATTGGCAGAGATACGCCGTCCGGTATTGTAGTTCAGGTAGAGCATGGTTTTATTGCCACGCTGTGCCAATAACTTCTCTCCGATACCGCCATATTGATGCGTTGACCAATCTAAATGGTTTAAGCATAAGCCATGCACAAAAATCACCACCCGACCGGATAGATCACCTTTTTGCAGTTCACCGTAGTGATCGTATAACACCATCGGCAGGGCAAGCGGGTTTTGATATTTGAGTAAATAATCCCCCAGTACCCCGTTTAAGACACCGATTAAAAAGTGCAGTGAGGGTGTAAGCGGTTTATCATGTAATTTTGGATATTTTTCAATAATCTGACGTAAACTTGGTGCAAATACATAAAGCCCAGAATTGAGCAAAGTATCGTAGGAGAACTGATACAACTTTTCAATATAAGGAATTCGCTGTAATTTTTTCGAGTGTTGTTCACTCATGCCAAATAGACTGATCATGATTTCGCGTTGAATGACCTGAATCAGGTCTTGTACCACATCCCCTAAACGGGTCGTGACCAATTGAGCCAGACCTTCTAATACATCGGCTTGGCTGGGTGGAGTACGATCCCATCTACAATAGGTTTCATGCAATGGTGTTAAACTTGGCATTTTATCCTATCCTTTTTCCAACCATGTCCCGCAGGCACTTTATTTTTTCTTGAGATCACGGTATAAATTCTTAGCTTTTAATCTTCTCGGGTTCATCTCGAACAACTTTCACAATAACGAGGATTGTGTTTTAGTTGTAATTTTTTTGTCTGACAATTCCTGTAAAATGCAAATTAAAACGAAGTGTTAATGTAGTTCTCATTTTAGAATAAATCAGAGTCATTTAAATTAATATGAAATAAAAAGCGATGAACATTATTTATTTACATGGATTTCAAAGTAGTAGCTTGTCCATAAAAGGGCAACATATTAAAGCATTTTGCCAGCAGCAGAAAAATTTTGAGGTCTATTTACCTGATTTAAATATGCCACCCAACCAGGCTTTGGTTTATGTTTCGGATATGATTGCAACTTTAGATCAAGTGGTCCTCATTGGTAGCAGTCTTGGGGGCTTTTATGCGACACAACTGGTCGCAAAACATGGGGTGCCGGCTGTTTTAATTAATCCTGCTATGCGACCATGGCAATTATTTCATGATTTATTTGGCAGCCAGCAGATTCCCTATAGGGTGAATGCTGAATGGACTCTGGATCATACACAACTTGAGCAACTGCGGCAGATGGCGGTTCCATTTGTGCAAGATGCAGACAAAATTTTAGTGTTACTGCAACAAGGTGATGAAGTTTTGGATTATCGTGAAGCACAGCGCTATTATAGCCATGCTTCACATCAGTCCATGATCATCACAGAAACGAATGGCAAGCATGCGATGGACAATTTCGCAGACAAAATACCGATGGCATTACAGTTTTTATCGGATTGTATAAAATAAGGAAACAGTACAACGTGTCTCAATATACGGCTCAATCACTTGAAGTTTTATCTGGTTTAGATCCGGTTCGTCGTCGTCCGGGAATGTATACCGATACCACTCGTCCAAACCATTTGGCACAAGAAGTAATTGATAATGCAGTGGATGAGGCACTTGCAGGACATGCCAATAAAATCACCGTGACGGTGTATAAAGATGGTTCTTTGTCGGTCGAAGATAACGGTCGGGGTATGCCCGTCGATATCCACCCGGAATATGGCCAAAGCGGGATTGAAATTATCCTGACCAAATTACATGCCGGCGGTAAATTTAGCACCGACAACTACCAGTTTTCAGGTGGTTTGCATGGTGTGGGTATTTCGGTTGTTAATGCACTATCTAACCGGATTGAAGTTGAAGTTCAGCGCCAAGGCAATGTCTATAAAATGGCGTTTGAGCATGGTGAACCGGTTTCACAACTCGAAGTGTTTAAAGGTAAAGCACCTAAGCGTGCCTCAGGTACCACGGTTCATTTCTGGCCAGATGTAAAATATTTCGACTCACCCAAATTTGCTTTAAAAGCCTTAAAGCATAATTTAAAAGCCAAGGCGGTTTTGGCGGCAGGCTTACAAATTGTATATGTCGACCAAATTAATAACGAAAAAATTGAATGGCAATTTGAAAATGGTTTAGTCGACTATTTGATGGATGAATTGCAAGATCGTGACATTATCCCATGTCCTGCCTTTGTGGCGACAGGTGAAGCAGAACGTGCCAGTGCAGAATTTGCAATTTGCTGGAATGCTGAAGGCGGTGAACAGGTTCAGGAAAGTTACGTCAACCTGATTCCCACTGCACAAGGTGGTACGCATGTGAACGGTCTTCGTTCGGGTGTCACGGATGCCATGCGCGAGTTCTGTGAACTGCGTAATTTATTGCCGCGTAATTTAAAGCTTTCTGCGGAAGATGTCTGGGATGGCGTGAACTACATTCTGTCTTTAAAATTTCAGGAACCGCAATTTTCCGGTCAAACCAAGGAACGTCTTTCAAGTCGTGAAGCATCAAGCATTGTGCTAAATATTGCCAAAGATGCATTCACGCTGTGGTTGAATCAAAACTCTGATACAGCTCTGCAGATTGCTGAAATAATGATTGCCAAAGCCGGCCGTCGTTTAAAAGCCGCTAAAAAAGTTGAACGTAAAAAGATTGTTGCAGGACCAACTTTGCCGGGGAAACTGTCCGATTGTGTCGGTCATACGTTAGATGAATCTGAACTGTTTATTGTGGAAGGAGATTCTGCGGGTGGTTCTGCCAAACAGGCGCGAGATAAAAATTTTCAGGCGATCATGCCGATTCGTGGGAAAATTTTGAATACTTGGGAAGTGGCATCCGATGAAGTTCTGGCTTCTCAGGAAGTACATAATATTGCCATTGCGATTGGTGTAGATCCAGGCAGTGATGACCTTTCAGAATTACGTTATGGCAAAGTGTGTATCCTTGCCGATGCCGATTCAGATGGTTTACATATCGCGACGCTATTGTGTGCATTGTTCGTGAAACATTTCCCCACCTTGGTTGAAGCAGGGCACTTGTATGTTGCCATGCCGCCCTTGTTCCGGATTGATGATGGCAAAGACGTCCATTACGCACTTGATGAAAACGAATTAGAATCAATTCTGAAGAAAACCAAAACCAAAACGCCGCAAATTACCCGATTCAAAGGCTTGGGTGAAATGAATGCCAGCCAACTTCGTGAAACGACCTTAGACCCTGATACTCGCCGTTTGGTGCAGCTTGATTTAGATGACATGCAATTTACTGCAGGATTACTCGATAAGTTGCTTGCCAAGAAACGTGCCAGTGATCGTAAAGAATGGTTAGAACAAAAAGGTAATCTGGCTGATTTAGTGGTTTAAGCATTTAATAAAAAAGCCCCCCGAAGGGGCTTTTTTATTAAATTTCTAGACTTTCTGACCACAGAAAATAACCACCGTATTGGCTTGTCCTAAATTCTCCGCCAATGGCTTTGCCTTGTTCTGTGAGTAAATGTTTGCCATTTTCATTGAGTGTTAAAAATCCTTTTTCAATAAACTTATCTAATAAATCAGTAGTTTTTAATTTATGTTTTGCCGCTAATTTTGATGAAGTTAATTTACTTAAATGATCTGTGTCCTCATCTTTTTTTTCTTCAGCTTGAGCTTGTCCTGTTTTTACTTCATCTAATGAGATTCGAAGTTCATCACTAATGCGAATAATGCGCTGAGATTCTTCATAAGCATCTTTAAATACTTCATCATCTTCATATTTACGAATTAAAATGCCCATTTCATTATTATTCACTTGACTAAATTCGTAGAGATTTAAACTTGAAATAATGCATTCCGATTCATTCATATAACATTTTGCATGTAGGTTTTTACAAAAGCTGAGGCGTACATAATCAAGTTTTTGCATCCATTTAATTTCATCAGGATGTAAATCACTTTTTCCATAAACAATACGGATATCAATTTTTAAACGGTTTTTGTCTTCTAAGAGTTCTTTAATACGGTCATTTAAATGCAGATAAGGACTGATTAAGATGAGTCGCTCTTTTGCATTTTTAATCAGTTCTTCCAAGAAAAAATTGGTCGCACTGGTATTTAAAAATTTTGCCATTAAATTTCCCAAACAAAGTTTATACAAATTATTTATTATTATTAAAGCATATACAGATCATTTGTTTAGCAGTAAATAAAAAAATTTAAAGCATTATTTTTCAGAAGGTTGAATAATTTAATACTTAATCTAGTATCAGCTGCATCAACACCAAATCACGCCATTGTCCAAATTTTTGTCCCACTTGAGGCATATAGCCTGTGTGCTTAAATCCTAAATTTTCATGTAAAACAATAGAACCTTTATTTCCATGATCAATCGCCGCGACCATGACATGAATATGATGCTGTTGTGCATGGTCAATCAATTTCAGCATTAAAGCCTTGCCTAAACCTTGTCCGATAAAGTCAGGATGAATAAACACAGAATGTTCAACAGTATGTTTAAAGCCATGAATTTGACGAAATGAAGAATAATCAGCGTAACCTGCAATATGTTTAGATTCTAAATCTTCAGCAACTAATAAAGGAAACTGTTGAGCGGCGAGATTTTTAAACCAGTCATGAAAATCCTCTAAAGACTTTTCCTTGTCATTCCAGGTCGCAGTTCCATTTAGAATTTCAGCATTATAAATATTCAGTATCTGTTCTAGATCTTGTGTTTGAGCGGGACGTACTTGGAAGTCCATTACATATGCCGAATGAATAAATAGAGGCATATTTTAGAAATAATTCCATTTTAGGGCAATAAAACGTATTAGAAGTGGTATTTAACCAATGCGCTTACGTTATTTTCATTGGCATCTGGAATACCAAATTTATTGTTCCAAACTGAATGTTCGATACCGAGGTATAAACGGGTATCTGGTGAAATGTGTTTACCCGCATTCCATTTCCATTGCGTGGTCCAGTTGAGTTCACTTGCATGGTCATTTTTTTCTGCTGTAGACCAGTCAAGGAAACCGTCCACAAGGAAGTCTTCAGAGCCTAATTTAAATGGCACACCATAAGTGAGTGTCATTTGATAGTCATCTTTTTGAAGTTCATTATTGGCACGATAGAAATTTACACTCGCATATTGGAAATATGGAATATCTAGATCGAAGCCTACACCGTATAAGAAGTTATCAAAGTTATTATAACTTTCTTTAGCGCTATTAGCTTCCCAGGTAGTAGAAACCAACACGTCTTTTACAGGACCGAAAGCAAGTTTTTGACCCGTTACTTCACCCAAGCTTAAGCGAGGTGATAATTCAAAATAAGTTGATTTGTTATCATCCCCACCGCGCATGCGGTCAGCAAAAAAGAATACATCTGCATACTTCACTTTAGCTGCATATTCAACAGTCATAGTGGTTTGCTGATCATCTACAACTTCATAGTTTTCACCATAAAGACCAGTCACGCTGAAGTCTTGCCAAATTGGCGCAGCTTGAGTAAGTGCAGCAGTTGAAGCCAATGCACATGTAGCAAAAATTTGTGTAAGTTTCATTAAAAAATATCTCCCCCGAGAAGCAAACAAAGCATACAGATTCTCTAGCAAAAATAAAGCCAAAATTGATCAGTAAGGCAAAATAATCTAATTCTCTAAAATGCCTTTTAACTCAAAATTAAACTACAGCTTTGATACTTAAAAATACACGCCGATAAAAAACATCAAACGATTTTATACTGTAGTCCTGAGCGATAACCAATAATATGAGATTTATCAAATAACTTGGCAAATAAATTTAAATCACCGAATTTCTATGTGGTTATTTAAAAATATCAAAATACTACTTGCATCTGCTTCGCATAGCCCCTTATATTCGAAGCATAAGGACACGATTCTGCAGACTCAAAAGTGTTCATCGTTCAATGTGGAGGAATTCGTTCCAAACTAATTTGAAGATGTTTCGCGCTGTTTTTACAGCAAGTTTAAACGTGCCAAGATAAGAAGTTTTGCACAAAAAGATGTGAATAAAAGAGGATGAAATTATATGAACATTGAAATCCGTACAGATAAAAACATTCAAAATAGTGAACGTTTAATTACTTATGTTCGTACAGAACTGAATGCAGAATTCCAACGTCATAGCGAACGTATTACTCACTTTTCAGTTCATTTTAGCGACGAAAATGCAGCCAAAGGCGGTGCAGATGATATTAACTGCATGATTGAAGCGCGTCCAGCAGGGTTGAAACCTGTGGTGGTCAACCATCGCGGTCATAATATTGATACTGCCATCCATGGTGCCATAGATCGTTTGAAACGCAGTTTAGAGCATCTGTTCGAGAAAAAAGAAAACCCTCGTGCAGCAGTGCCGGTATTTGCTGAAGTCAACGATGCTGATACTGAGGATGCAGAGGATTTAAAAGATTAAGTAGCAACATGCTTCATTAGATAGGAAAAAAGCTCTTCGGAGCTTTTTTTACGTGTACATGTTAGGAAAGTAAAATGAATAATAAATATGCTTGTTATACATTTATCTAAAACAAATCAGCGTTTATTGGGCATAATAGTTTAAAACTGATTAAAGAGAGCTTTCTCCATGTTAACAGCGCAACAACAAGTCTTTGTACAAGCAATAGAAGAACTAGATCTTGCTCAAGTACAACGCCTTTTGGCAGAAGGTCTTGACCCTAATTTTATTGATCCGGAAAAAGGTCCTATGATTTCTGTCTGGTCAGATGGTTTATTTAAATGGTGGGAACAGATTTGTGAAGCCCATGAAGCAGGTTCACCCTTATCTGAACAAGAAAAACAACAAAGTTTGGCGGTACATATTGAAATTTTAGAAGCGCTTATTCAGGCCAAAGCCAATGTACATTTATGGGATGCTGAAGAACTGTATGGTCCATTATGGGATGCTGCCAGTGCTGCTTGTGTGCCTGCAGTGAAACGCTTACTCGATGAAAAAGTAGATCCAAATAGCAAGGATGAAGAAGGGCTCACCATTTTATCTTCAATCAGTGATTTATTCTTTGATTGTGATTTTGATGAAATTAACTGGTCAGAAGCTTTGGCAGAAGAAAAACAAACCTTGGAGTTGCTCCGTAGTCACGGTGCTAAAATGACCAAAGAATTAACATAATAGCGAGATAAAAATGTCAGCAGTAAAAATAGTAGCTTTGATTGTTGCGGCAGGTTTCAGTATGAATACTATGGCTGCTGAATTTTCCTTTGACCGTCCGGGGACAGGTTTCAGTACCGGTATTACTCCAGTCGGTCAATTGGCATGGGAACAAGGTTTACCGAATGTCAGCTATAACCAAACCACGGTAGAGGGCGAACAACAAAAAACTGTCACTTTAAACGCGGATATGTTATTGCGTACCGGTTTGGCCAAAGACCTAGAGTTACAATTGGGATGGCAAGGTCCAGCTTGGAGCAAAGTAAAACGTGCAGGTCAGTCAGTTGAAGAAGATGGTTTGGGCGATGTCAGCATTGGACTTAAAAAAGCCATTGATCTGGATGATGACAAGCTTTCTATGGCTATTTTGGCAGAAGCTATTTTAGCGACAGGAAATGATGGCTTTAGTAATCACGATGATATTTATAGCCTGAGTTCTGCGGTAGCTTATGCAGCGACTGATCTGATTACCACTTCAATCACCATGCGTTATGAAGCCCAAAACAGTAATTGGGCTGTGACTGCCGTCCCAACCATTGAATATAAAATTGCGGATAAATGGTCAGGTTTTTCTGAATTTGTGTACCGCAAGGCTGAAAGTGAACATTATGAATATTCACTGGGTTCTGGTGTTATTTATGCACTGAATAACCGCGTACAAATGGATGCGAGTGTGGGTGTTGACTTGAATGGCAGAGATAAAAGCTACCAGTCAGGTTTGGGTGTTTCCTTCCTCTTTTAATTAAAAATATAAATGTATATGAAAAAGTATCTTCCAAATAATGGGTTCTTGTTTCATTCTGCTGTGAGCGGATTTATTTGTAGCGTCATTTTATTGTTTTCAATGACTTTACAGGCACAAGATCAATTGCGTTCTGCAGAAGATGCTTTTTCTTTTACGGTTGAATCCAACCGTAAGCATGAAGCACAGCTGAATTGGAAAATTCCCGATCGTTATTATTTATACCAACATAAATTTGAAGTTAAGCAGGGAACACAAAAACTTGCTTTAAAACTGCCTAAAGCCACCGATCTGTATGATGAAAACTATGGACATACCCAAGTTTATTTTCAAAATATTCAATTCAACATTCCGACTGAAGCATCAAAAACTTATCAGGTGACTTGGCAGGGCTGTGCCCAGGACCGCATTTGTTACCCACCTCAAACGGTCGAGTTTCAGACCGATGTCGATGGCCTGGTGCTTCTGCAAAATCAGGCTAAATCCAGCAAGCGTTTGCTCGACCTTTCACAGTCATCGAATAACACAACAAGCAGTAAGACAGCTTTTTCGACTGAACAAAATAATGTAGAAAGTGCTGAATCTCCAGTTGCGTTAGATACTGCTCAAGATCAGATGTGGTCGCAACAACTGGCAAAAAATTCTTTATTTTATAGTCTGTTGCTATTTTTTGGCTTAGGGATTTTACTGGCCTTTACCCCATGTTCCTTGCCGATGTTACCGATTTTGACTTCGTTAATCGTGCGCGACAGCAAGGGCTTAAAAGCCTGGATGATTGCCTTGGTTTTTGTCTGTAGCATGGCCATGGTTTATGCCATTTTAGGTTTGATCGCCTCAGCTGCCGGTTTGAACTTCCAGCGCTGGTTGCAGCAGCCTTCTACCCTGATTGCTTTTAGCGCGCTCTTTGTCTTGTTCGCGTTGAATTTATTTGGCCTGTTTGAAATTAAATTGCCGCATGCTTTAGTAAACCGTTTAGATCGGGTGCATTCGCTGCAAAAAGGTGGCAGCTTGGTGGGTGCGGCGGTGATGGGCATGATCTCGGCCTTACTGGTTGGACCCTGTATGACCGCACCTTTAGCCGGGGCGTTATTATTTATTTCCCAAACCCAAAGTCAGTGGCAAGGGGCATTATTACTGTTCACGCTGGGTTTCGGAATGGGAACACCGCTGCTTTTGGCCAGTGTATTAGGTGCAAGAATTCTGCCCAAAGCCGGGCAGTGGATGCATCAAATTAAAGTGATTTTTGCTTTTATCATGCTGGCTTTGGCACTGTATTTTATTCGGCCTTTAATTTCTGAAGCCTGGACGCAATGGCTAGGTTTGGGCTTGGGATTAAGCTTTATTGGCTATGTAATCGCGCGCTTAGTCGGACAAAAAACACAGTTCAAATGGCTGTATATTTTAGCATTAATCACCGTGATTCCTTATCTGGCCTATACGCAATATCAGCACAGTCAACGATTCTTTATTCAGCAAAGCACTACTCAAGCGACATGGCATGTGGCTAAAACAGCCAACGAATTTCAGCAGTTGTTAGCCAGTGCGCCATCTGAGCAAGCCATTATTATTGATGTCTATGCAGACTGGTGCGTGGCGTGTCAGCCGATTGAACATCGTGTTTTAAAATCAGCACAAGTGCAGCAAACTTTGGCCCCGTATTTTTTGATTAAACTGGATTTGAGTCATTATGATGCAACCCATCAGGCATTGCTAAATCAATGGGATATTTTAGGACCTCCAACGTATTTATTTTTAAATCCAAAACAACAAGAAATTCGCGGTTTACGTTTAACCGGAGCTTTTACCGAAGCGGAATTAATAAAACAGCTCGATCTGTTTCAAAAACATATAGGACAATAATTTCATGTATCAGCTCTATATTGCCAATAAAAATTATTCCAGTTGGTCAATGCGCCCATGGTTAGTGCTGAAAGCGTTTAATTTACCATTTCAAGAAATCATGATTTCCTTTCCCGCAGAACGGAACACAGGTACTTTTAAACAGGATATTTTGGTAATTAACCCCAATGGTAAAGTCCCCGTGTTGGTGGATGAGGGGTGAATTATTTAGAGCCATATCAACAGCAAACGCTTTAACAGGATTTCGGTTCGGTGAAGAAGTCTTGATAACATTTAACCTGATTACGCCCACATGCTTTTGCTTCATACAGGGCTTTGTCTGCTTGGCTTAACAACTGCTGCGGTCTAAGTTGGATATTCGATAATGTAATCCCAAAACTGGCTGTGACCTGAATTTTCTCGCCCGAATCACTGCGTAAATCCAGCTGTTGAATGGCTTGACGATAACGCTCAACAATAGTTTGTGCTTGTTCTAAAGAAGAGCTATTTAGAATAACAATAAATTCCTCTCCGCCAAATTGCCTCAAGACATCGCTATCACGAATGATTTGTGAGAGCACTTCACTGACTTTAATTAGGGTTTCATCGCCTTTATCATGCCCATATTGTTCCTTAATCCGTTTAAAATGATCCAGGTCGATTAATACCAAAGCGTAAGAATTTGTTGGTTTATTCTCTAATTTTTCTAAATAATAATTAATACTACGGCAGTTAAGGGTATTGGTCAGTGGATCAATCCGACTTAAATTCTGAATTAACTTTTCTCTATGGCGCCATTGGCTGAGTAAAATTTCAAATAAAATTAAACAGCTAATCAAGATGGGTGCAATGAAATACATCATTGAGCTAACCCAAAACATATTTTGATAGGGCAGGCCGTCTAGATAGAATATTGGTGCATAGGGAATTTAATCTTTTAAGCATAAAAATGCACTTCATCTGAATGATTGTTGTTTCAAATATAGAACATTGTGTTGTGTATAAAGGTATTATTCTATTTTTGTTGATCGATTAAACTGGGTTCATTGAATAAATAAAGATTAAGGTTTTGAGCATGAAAGTTTTACATATCGATTCGAGTATTTTAGGCGTTGTTTCAGTTTCACGCCAATTAAGCCAAGCCATTGTTGATCAATTACAGACTAAACATACAGATTTAGCGGTTGATTATTTAGATTTAGCTGCCCAGCCGATTCCACACTTAACCGGTGCCATTTTAATGGGACAAGATGCAGAACAAGTTGCCTTGGGTGAAAAAATTATTCAGCAATATCTTGATGCGGATATCGTGGTGGTTGGTGCGGCCATGTATAACTTCGGTTTGACTTCAACCTTGAAAGCTTGGATTGACCGTATTAGTGTAGCCGGTAAGACCTTTAAATATACTGAAAATGGTCCGGTGGGTTTGGCCGGTGAGAAAAAAGTTTATATCGCCAGTAGTCGTGGTGGGGTGTATGGTGAAAATAGTCCAGTCGATTTTCAGGAAGGTTTTTTGAAAACTGTATTTAACTTTACCGGTGTGAATGATGTCGAAATTATTCGTGCTGAAGGTGTCAATATGGGGCCAGAGCTGAAAGAGCAGGCAATTTCTAACGCTTTAGCCCAAGTACAAGCACTGTAATTTTTGAAAATATAGAGTATTCCTCTTGGGTCAGCTTCGGCTGACCTTTTTTATATGAATTACTTTTTTAATACCAAGCTTTTTAATACCAGGATTAATCTCGATCGAGCCGATGTGCAAATTCCGCCAGATCGGCCAAAGCTTGTTTTCCTTCATCAAACCAAGTGTGAAACATCTGAAAATTGTGCCACATACCCGTGTAAAGTTTATAGGTCAGATCAACCCCGGCTTGTTCCGCTTTCTCTTTAAAGCGCTGTGCATCATCCAGTAAAATTTCTTTAGAGCCGACTTGAACCAAGATTGGTGGTAATCCGCTTAAGTCTGCAAACACAGGTGAAATAGCCGGGTCTGCGGTATCCATAAATTTCGGTACGTAATAATCAATCCCTGCTTCTAAAGTTTCAATAGAGAGCAGTGCATCGTGCTTGCGGTTATAACGCAAAGATTCACTGCTTAAAGTCAAATCTAAAAATGGGGATAATAATATCAAGCCACTGACTTGAGGAAGGCCTTCGTCACGAATTTTAAGTGCCAGAGCTAAAGCCAAATTAGCACCACAAGAGTCGCCCGATAAAATGATGTCTTTGGCTTGAATTCCTTGCCCTAACAAAGTGGTATAAATGTCAAAAATCGCATCACTGGCTTCAGGATAAACAGACTCTGGAGCTAAGGGATAGTCGACATGAAGCACTTGCATCTGTGTACGTGCGGCCATATGAGTTAAAAAGGCACGATGGGTGTCGAGTGAACCCAAAAAGAATGCACCACCATGAATATGCAAAATGAGTTGTGTTGATTCACCTTGAGGTTTTATTTCTTCAGCACGTAAGCCTGCCAGGCGTAGTGATCTGACTTGAACGTCTTTATTACTTGGAAAGACACGACACATTTGCTCCAATGCAAAACGTATCGAGTTGGGAGGCAAGTTAAACTGGCTGGGTTTACGAATGGCCGTTTTTAAAATACTTTCTGTAATTAATTGTTTCCATAGCGGATCTATCTTCATGTTTCTTCCATCTTGTTTTATCTTTAGGGGATGATTAGATATTTACCAATTCAAGATACAAGATTACACTAAATGGTCACATTCAAAAATTGCAAAAATGTTGTGACTTTTTAATACTAAGCCGTCTATACCAGACTAGGGAAACGAAAAAAAATGAAAAAAATTGCACTTGCACTAGGATTGCTCGGATTAACAGTTTTGGCTAATGCTGCTGATCCATTAAATGGTTCTGTTTGGAAAACGATTGATGACAAAACGAAACAACCGAAAGCCATAGTAAAATTTACTGAACAAAAAAATGGCACATTATCTGCGAGTATTCAACAGGTGTTAACACCAGGGGAAGAAAAGGCATGTTCAAAATGTGAAGGTCCATATCATAACA
The DNA here is from genome assembly GCF_049895885.1 of Acinetobacter sp. TSRC1-2. Classification (NCBI taxonomy): domain Bacteria; kingdom Pseudomonadati; phylum Pseudomonadota; class Gammaproteobacteria; order Moraxellales; family Moraxellaceae; genus Acinetobacter; species Acinetobacter sp. TSRC1-2. The sequence continues at coordinate 42,982 of NZ_JAFCTF010000014.1, read as the reverse complement.
AATCTTTAAGAGGTCTAAAGATTGTGCATGGTCTTAAAAATGCAGGGGGTACAAGTTATGAAGATGGAACAATTCTTGACCCTGCTTCAGGTAAAACTTACCGGTTAAAAGGTCAAATGACGGATGGCGGTAAAAAATTAGAGTTACGGGGCTTTATCGGGATAGCGGCTTTAGGCCGTAACCAAACCTGGATTCGTGCAGAATAATTTAAACTAAAAAATTTTAAAGCAAGCAAAGCCTAGTGGATATTCAGCTAGGCTTTTTTATACGAGAGCTTTACTATCTCGATCTTATTTTAAAGCTTTATAAACAGCTTCATTATAGCCCACAACATAGCCTTGCTCAGTTTCGAGCACCGGACGTTTAATCAAACTGCTATGCGTTGTTAAAGTCGTGATCAAATTGCTTTCATTCGCAAGCGCAGTTTGCTGTTCTGCTTCACTCAGTTTGCGCCAGGTGGTCCCTTTTTTATTGAGAATAAGATCTGGTCCAATCGCATCTATCCATTTTTTTACAGTTCCAGCGTCAATGCCTTGTTTTTTGTAATCATGAAATTCATAGACCAGACCGAGTTGATTTAACAGGTCAAAGGCTTTCTTCATTGAGCTGCAATTTTTGATGCCATAAATTTTAAGCATAAAATGATTATTCCATTTTCAATTACCGGATAGCCTAGCGAAAATTAGCTATAAGCTCTAGAGAAAATTAAAAGTATTAAAAATTAAATAAACATGTCATGAAATTGACATTTAGATTTGCCAAGATAGCGTTATAGATAAGAATAACTTTATGATTAAAAAAAATAGATTTGATGGAGCTAGAAAAAGAGAAAACCCGCATTTAATCATCCTGATCATGCGGGTCTCATTTCAACGTCCATTGTCACATCCTTGCAAAATAAGCTACCGAAGTGGTTTACTTTGTTTCATCCTACGGCGTCCTGTCCTTTTGTGTCATCCTGACATATCCCTTTGCCGTGAAGCAATAATGCACTTAAAACAGTTGTATAAAAATATACAAACGCGTCAAGTGTTGTAGGTTTTTGGATGGTATTGAGTGAACATTTGTTCACTCAAATAAATCTTATTCATTAGATTTTATAATCAATAATCACTGGGGCATGGTCGCTGAACCAGGTTTCTTTATAGACCCAAGCATTGGTTGTCCGATCTTTCCAATCTGGTGAACAGGCTTGATAATCAATCCGCCAGCCGACATTTTTAGCGCGGGCTTGTCCTCGGTTTGACCACCAGGAATAAAGTTCCGCTTCCTTACGCACTTCACGGAAAGTATCGACATAACCCAGATCATCATAAATATGATCGAGCCAAGCACGTTCATGCGGTAAACAGCCAGAAGATTTTTGATTGCCCGACCAGTTTTTAATATCGATCCGTTTATGGACGATGTTGTAGTCACCGCAAACGATGATAGATTTATCTTCATCACGCCATTGTTTTAAAATATCTTGGTATTGGTCTAAAAAGTGATCTTTACGGGCTTGTGCTTCTTCACCTGATGAGCCAGAGGGTAAATAAAGGGAACAGATATGAACAGGTTTTTCCAGACCTAGGTCAAATTCAGCAGATATAAAGCGTCCTTGAGAATCGGCCAATTCAAAACCCAAACCATCGGTCACCGAAACAAAAGGCAGGCGGCTATAAATAGCAGTACCTGCATAGCCTGCACGTTCAGCAGGGAACAGGTGGGTGTACCAACCTTCCGGTCTAAATTTTTCAGTCCACTGCGCATGCGTGATCCGGCTTTCCTGCATACAAATCACGTCGGCTTCTGACTGTTCCAGCCATTCAAGCAAGCCTTTAGTCACTGATGAACGTAAGCCATTTACGTTAATGGAAACGACTCTTAGAATTTTTTGATCACTTGGATAGCTACTCTTTGGTATCATGCGCAAGTCTTACCTCTATTTATGAATTTCGGAGCACCTCATGAACTCGCAAGCGAATTTTAACCCTCAAGATTTTATCGAACTTGCCTTATCACGTGGTGTGCTTAAATTTGGTGAGTTTACTTTAAAATCGGGTCGTGTGAGTCCTTATTTTTTTAATGCAGGTTTGCTCAATGATGGTGAAGCGTTAACGCTGTTGGCTTCAGGCTATGCTGACAAATTAACGACTTGTGACAATGTTGACGTGATTTTTGGTCCTGCATATAAAGGTATTCCGTTTGTCGCTGCGACTGCTGTAGCCTTATCACAAAATCATGCTGTAAGTGTACCTTGGGGTTTTAACCGTAAAGAAGCAAAAGATCACGGTGAAGGCGGCGTGTTGGTCGGTGCTTCAGTTGAAGGTAAAAAAGTCTGGATTATTGATGATGTGATTACTGCGGGTACCGCCATTCGTGAAGTGGTGACTGTGCTTAAAAATGCAGGTGCGCAAATTGCCGGGGTATTGGTTGCTTTAGACCGTCAAGAAAAAGGTCAAGGCGATTTGTCTGCAATTCAGGAAGTGCAACAAGAACTGGAAATTCCAGTTCATGCACTTATTACCATGAAAGATTTGATGGACTTCCTAGAGACGAAGGGCGAGAAAGAGGCTTTAGCAAAAATGGAAGATTACCGTGTCAAATACGGCATCTGATGGTTAGATAGACTAAAAAAGGAAGCTCAATGCTTCCTTTTTTATGATTTTAAGAAAGTGATAAATTACTGAAAAGTAGAAGTAGTTAGATTTAGTCAAATATTCGTACTATTCATAATGTGGCTATCTCTAGTATTTATAAATAGTGAGATTTAAATTTTTGCTCATGTTTCAATTCGCAGAATTTAAAAAGTATTTTAATCATTTCAAAACTTTGAGAAAGAAATTGAGAATTGGAATCAAGTATTTATTCAGAATAGTAATGAAGCGAATAAGTATTCTCGATTCTTGATAGAAGGGCACAAAATTGCGTTAAAATAAAAAATTATTTTTTAGAAATATTAAACAGAATGTTCTTTATAAAATAAATTACTATTTCATAAATTAAACAAAATGCCCGTTATAGAAAAATAAAAATACACGACTTTTCCCATATTTTTTAACTACATAATTTTATCGGTTAAAAACATGAAATTTAAATTGATAAAAAAATATTAAATTAAACAATCTCTTATTTGTATTAAAAATGTTTGTTACCACAATTTAAACTTGCTTCATAAGGTCAAAACTTAATGAAATAGGTGATTTTTCTCGATGAAATAGTGTCCATCAGGTCACATTCTCATACATTTGCACAAGGAAGTTGGTATTTTTTGTGATAGATCATTTAACCATTAAAGTGATTTAATCTGCTTACACAATAACAATAAATAAATACAAAAGAGGACGTTATGTGGTACCTGGCTCTCTAATTCTTTTTATAAGCCTAGCTCATAGAAAGCAAAGGAAGAATTAGAGAGTCAATCTTTAAAAAACAGATTGTATAGCGAAATTAGTAAGAACAAGTTTATTTAATCAATAGAGCAGTTACTAATGAGTGTAGATTTTTTAAACAATTTAAATGGTAACAATGAATGAGAGAGGTAAAGTCATGACAAAAAGGTACAATAAGTTTTTATCTGCTGCTGCAGATTTTAATTTGGAAAATTCGCCATATTACTGGATCACTCAAGTGCATGCCCAATATATACAGAATGTTGATCACGCATTAAAAAAATATGGGTTAGATAATTCTCGCCGCCGTATTTTACTGGCTTTAAAATCTAAAAATAAAGCAAGCGTATCTGATTTGTCAGAAATGGTAATTTCTAAAATGTCGACGACCACTAAAATCGTTTATCGTTTAAAAGATGAAGGATTGGTAGATACCTATTGTTGTGAAGATGATGGTCGAATTACCCGGGTTTTATTAACCGAGAAAGGACAGCAAATGATCCAAAAGATTAATGACCTGAGTCACATTGTTTTGGAACAATCTTTCGATGGTTTAACTCCTTTGCAAATTGAGAAAATGTTAGAAAATCTTAAGCAAATTTTTAAAAATCTAGCCCATTAAGATAAATTTAATCAAGAAGAAGTTTAGGCTAGTTTGCTGATTTATTTTTATTTTAGGGAAGTACGCATAATCCAGTTTCACGTCAGGAAAAGAGAATATATTTTATATAGCTTACCTTGAGCGTTATGCAATGGATTTAGCATGAGAATTTTTTTCTTAGCAAGATTTTAAAAAAATCAAAAAAGAACATAGAAGGATTGGCACTATATAAATTAAAAATGCTGATCCTTTATGTGATCTGATTAAATTGATGCAACAATAATTAGAGCTTCGGCAAGTAATATAAATAATCAACACATTAGTCCATCGTAATCATTGTGCTTTTTTAGTTTTTATAAGCGTCTTATGGTGATAAGTTTTTTATATGAAAGGAGTGAGGTGTGGATAGTAAAATACTAACTTACTCAAAATCTTAGATTAGAATATTTTAATATTTTTTTGGATTTTTTACACAGTTACTATATTTCTGTATAAATTAGCCATAAATAGCTCACTGAACACCGATTCATATATAAAACCTACTCACTTTGTTCATCACACATCTTGCATTCCAACAACATCCCCAATTTTTCTTTACGACCTTTTTCAGTGATGACCCAAGGACGGTTTTGCCAAGGTGGATTATGCCGAACATGTTGCGCATGACCACAGACGAGATCGGCTACCCAGTGATCCTCCTCATCTAAGTGGAAACCAATAATGGCTTGTTGCATCAACTACTCCTGAAACTGCTTTATACAACCCTATAAAAGCTTTACTAAAATTGAGAAAAAAGAAAGATTAAACTCCGCTATACTTTTATTAATTTAAAAATACATGAGCAGAGCGATATGCGCGTACTTGTTGTGATGGATCCCATCGAAAATGTAAACCTGAAAAAAGATTCTTCTATGGCGATGCTGTGGGCTGCCAGCCGCCGTGGGCATGAGTTGGGTTATGCATTACAGCAAGATTTATATATCGAACACGGTAAAGCCTTCGGTTTGATTTCACCCCTGAAAGTGTTTGAAGACTATAACCATTATTATGAATTGGGCGAAAAGAAAAAAGAATCCCTTGCGGATTATGACGTGGTATTGATGCGTAAAGATCCGCCGTTTGACATGAACTTTGTCTATACCACTTATATCTTGGAGCAGGCAGAGCGTGAGGGTGCGTGGATTATTAACAAGCCGCAAAGCCTGCGTGACTGCAATGAAAAACTATTTGCTACGCAGTTCCCGGAACTTCAGGTACCGACTTTGGTGACCTCAAATGAAGGTCTGATTCGCGAGTTTCTGAAAGAACAGGTGGATGTGATTGTAAAACCCCTCGATGGTATGGGGGGTACAGGCATTTTCCGCTTGTATCAAGATGGGATTAATATTGGATCTACCATTGAAATGCTGACCAATAATGGTACCCAACCAATTATGGCGCAACGTTATATTCCAGAAATTGTTGAGGGGGATAAGCGTATCTTGATGATTAATGGTGAACCCGTGCCTTACTGTTTGGCACGCATTCCGCAAAATGGCGAAGTGCGCGGCAACTTGGCCGCCGGCGGTTTGGGGCAAGCCCGTCCCTTAAGTGAAAATGACAAAGCCATTGCGGCAAAAGTCGGTCCTTATCTCAAAGAAAAAGGCCTGGTATTTGTCGGTCTGGATGTGATTGGCAATTACGTGACTGAAATTAACGTCACCAGTCCAACCTGTATCCGTGAAATTGATGATCAGTTTGGTACATCTATTGCAGATGATTTATTTGATGTTTTAGAAACCGGTCAAAAATAAGTCAGGTTTGATCAATGAAAATAACTTTCAAAAATATCAAAAATTTTTTTCAAGATGAGCGCACGCAAGTTGCGCTCAATGAAATTAAAACCCTAGTCAGAGAAAAACCCAGTAAATTCATGCTCGATGCTTTTACACTTTTTGGCGAAGCAAAATCTTTTCAATCACATTTGATTATTGGAAATCCTGTATTTAATCAGCTGGGATTACATCGATTTCGGGTTCAAAAAGCGGCTCAGTTAGCACAAAAGCGTAGGCAATATCTTGCTCAATTTATTGCAGCAGAAGACGTTGAACAATTTCAGCAGAATGGTTTTATTTTAAAAGAAAATTTTCTGTCAGATGCTGAATTTAATCAGTTAAAGCAGGAATTATTAGAAACAAAATTTGAAACCCGGGAAACTTTGCAAGGTGATACCGTGACACGTCGCATGTCTCTAGATCATCAAGTGCTGAATTAACTTCCCACAACCCAAACATTGCTCCAAAGTTATCAGTGGAAAAGTCTCATTAATTATGTGGGAAGTTTTAAAGTCCAGCCCATGTATTATGTACAAGTGATTTTATCGCATGTACGTAAAGCTCGTCCCGATCCTCAAACCAATTTACATAGTGATACTTTTCATCCCACTGTAAAAGCTTGGCTGTTTTTGACGGATGTCGCTGAAGATGAGGGGCCTTTTGTTTATGTCCCAGGTTCACATCAGCTAACAGAATCGCGTTCAAATTGGGAACATCAAAAGGCTTTATCCATCACTGAAAAGACAGATGTCATGACACGCCGTGGTTCTTTCTGGGTGAAAGCTGATGAATTGCTCTCTATGGGATATGCCCAGCCCAAGGCATTTTCAGTTAAGGCCAACACATTAGTTGTGGCAGATACTTATGGATTTCATGCACGTGGTCAATCCACGCATGCATCGCAGCGGATTGAGTTGTGGGCCTATGCGCGCCGAAATCCTTTTTTACCTTGGGTGGGTTTAAATCCTTTGTCTTTACCTTTGCTGAATAAAAGACTGGTTCCGTTGTACTGGAAAGGTTTGGATTTTTTAGAGGAAAAATATCAACGTAATAATCCATGGAAAAAAGTGGGTAAACGATATGTGACAGAGCCTGCTGTAGTGCAAACCAAATAATACTAATAGTGACAAGATACTTTTTATTGAGTTGATTGAATTATTACGAAATAAAAAAGAGTCCAATTGGGGCTCTTTTTTAAGCTTTAGTTAGAGGGGTAGAGAAGGGTTATGTTGATTAGCCAATTAAAAAGAAGGCCGCAAAATTGGATAAAAAATGCATAATATTGTATATTTTTCGTCGATTAATAATAAAACTAGTTTAAACTTTTAAATCCTTAGAAAAAAACAATGAAGCAGTTCGTGAAAAAAAGTAAATAACCTTTCACGGCTATGCGTTTGTGATTACAATTGATCGCTTAAAATCGAATTTCGTTATCCATATTTTAAAATTGAAGAATTAGACTGTGACTGAAGCAACGCAAACAAAGCCCAAACATGTCATGATGATGGCCGCAGGTACTGGCGGGCATGTTTTTCCAGCGCTCGCTGTTGCTAAAGAATTACAGCAACAAGGGGTACAGGTATCTTGGCTTGCAACCCCAACGGGTATGGAAAATCGTCTGTTAAAAAATCATAATATTCCGATTTATCAAATTGATATTCAAGGCGTACGCGGCAACGGTGTGGTGCGTAAATTATTAGCACCTTTAAAAATTTTAAAAGCAACCTTAAGTGCCATGCGCTATATGAAGCAGCTCAATATTGATGCTGTTGCAGGTTTTGGGGGTTATGTTGCAGGGCCGGGTGGTTTAGCTGCGCGTGCCTTAGGTATTCCGGTCATTATCCATGAGCAAAACGCGATTGCAGGTTTTACCAATACCCAGTTATCCCGTATTGCTAAAACTGTGTGTCAGGCTTTTCCAGATACTTTTGCTGAAAGTAAAAAAATAGTGACGACCGGTAATCCGGTACGCAAAGAAATTACAGAAATTTTAAATCCATCTTGGCGTTATCAAGAACGTGAAAAAGCGGCCAAACCTTTGCAGATTTTAATTGTCGGTGGTTCTTTGGGTGCTCAAGCATTGAATGAACGTGTTCCAGAAGCATTGAAACAACTGAATGTACCGATTCATGTATTTCATCAGTGTGGTCAAAATCATCAAGATGCGACTCAGGCGCGTTACCGTGATATACCTGCAACCATGCAAGTTGAAGTACAGCCGTTTATTGAAGATATGGCTAAGGCTTATTCAGATGCGGATTTAATTATTTGCCGTGCGGGCGCATTAACGGTCACTGAAATTGCAACTGCGGGTGTGGCTGCAGTTTTTGTTCCACTCCCAAGTGCAGTGGATGACCATCAAACTGCGAATGCCAAATTTTTGGCTGGTATCAATGCTGCGAAAATTTGTCCGCAAGCCGGCATGACTGTTGATCGTTTAAAAGAATTGCTAACACCACTGATGAATCGCAAACTGCTGTCGGAAATGGCAGTTAAAGCACGTCAAAAAGCACAACCCGATGCAACCCAGCATGTGGTTCGTTTAATTCAAGAATTGTAAATTAGAGTGATATATGTCTCCATCTACTCCTGCTGAGCAAGCGAAAAAGTTAATTAAAGTGCCTGAAATGCGCCGTATCAAACACATTCATTTTGTAGGAATTGGTGGTGCCGGAATGTGTGGCATCGCGGAAGTGCTAAAAAACCAGGGTTATAAAGTTTCTGGTTCGGATATCAAAGCGTCTAAAACCACTGCACAGCTTGAAGAAAACGGGATTAAAGTTTATATCGGTCATACGCCTGAAAATATTAAAGATGCCAATGTACTGGTAGTATCTACAGCGATTGATCCAGAAAACCCGGAAATCAAAGCAGCAATTGAAACCCGTACTCCTGTGGTTCGTCGTGCTGAAATGTTGGGTGAGTTGATGCGTTACCGTCATGGTATTGCAGTAGCAGGAACCCATGGTAAAACCACAACCACAAGCCTCATTACTTGTATGTTGGCGGAAGAAAACATGGATCCGACTTATGTGATCGGTGGATTGCTGAATCGTACCGGGGTGAATGCTGCACTCGGGGCAAGCCGTTATATCGTGGCTGAAGCGGACGAATCTGATGCGACATTCCTGCATTTACATCCGATGGCTGCGATCGTGACTAATATCGATGCCGATCATATGGATACGTATGGCGGTAGCTTCGATGTCCTCAAAGACACCTTCGTACAGTTCTTACAAAAACTTCCGTTCTATGGTTTAGCGGTGGTGTGTGGCGATGATGCCAATGTGCGTGAAATCATGCCGCGTATTGGTCGTCCACTATTGACTTATGGTTTTAACGACGATAACGACATTCGTGCGGTCGATGTTGATCAAGATGGTATGCGCACTCACTTTACCGTGTTACGTAAAGATCGTGAGCCATTACGTGTTACGGTGAACCAACCGGGTTTACACAATGTGCTGAATGCCTTGGCTGCCATCGGTGTGGCAACGGATGAAGGTGTTTCTGATGCTGCAATTTGCCGTGCATTGGAAGGTTTTAGTGGTGTAGGTCGTCGTTTCCAGGTTCAGGGTGAATTTGCAATAGAAGGTGGTAACGTGACCTTGGTTGATGACTACGGTCATCATCCTAAAGAAGTGGAAGCAACCATTAAGGCTGCGCGTCAAAGCCATCCAGGTCGTCGCTTGGTCATGATGTTCCAGCCACACCGCTTTAGCCGTACTCGTGACTGCTTCGATGACTTCGTAGATGTATTGTCACAAGTCGATCAATTATTATTGCTGGAAGTGTATCCTGCCGGTGAGAAACCGATTGTCGGCGCGGACAGCCGCAGCTTGGCGCGTAGTATTCGTTTACGTGGCGATGTTGAACCAATTTTGATTGATCCTGTGGAAGGCAATTTACAAAATGCGGTGCAAAAAGTGTTACAAGCGAATGACTTGTTATTAACGCAAGGCGCAGGTAATGTGGGTGCTCTCTCGATTGAGCTTGCACAAAATAAATTGTATTTAAAGTAATCACTTTATGTGGTTTTGAATTTGATCGTTCAGTTATAAAGTTTAAGGATATAAACGTGGCAAATGCTTCAGAATTCGGCAAAGTTGCCGTGTTGCTTGGTGGTAAATCGGCTGAGCGCGAGGTTTCTCTAGATAGTGGTAAGGCTGTACTTGAAGCATTGGTACGCTCGGGTGTAAATGCAGAAGCTTTTGACCCGCAAGAACGTAGCGTAACTGAACTGGTCAACTATGATCGTGCATTTATTGTGTTGCACGGTCGCGGTGGAGAAGACGGTCAAATTCAAGGTGCATTAGAATGGTTGAATCTGCCTTATACCGGTACTGGTGTACAGGGTTCAGCCATTGGTATGGATAAAGTCAAAACCAAGCAGGTTTGGCAAGGTTCTGAGCTGCCTACGGCACCCTACCGTATTGTAACCAAAGATTCTGATTTGAATGCTGTGGTAGAAAGTATTGGTTTGCCATTCATTATCAAACCGGTACATGAAGGTTCAAGTATCGGTATGAGCAAAGTTGAGCGTATTGAAGACTTTGCAATCGCGATTGAAAAAGCGACTGAACATGATGCAGTGGTAATGGCTGAAAAATGGATTAGCGGTCGTGAGTTCACAATTGTGATTCTGAATGGTCAGGCGCTTCCTGTAATTCGTCTTGAGCCGCCAAAAGATGTGGCTTTCTACGATTATGAAGCCAAATATAACCGTAACGATGTGCAGTACGGAATTCCTTGCGGTCTAAGTGAAGATGAAGAAAAACAACTTCAGACTTTATGTTTACGTGCTTTCCAGGCCGTCGGTGCAAGCGGCTGGGGACGTATTGATGCAATGCAGGATGAACAAGGCAACTTCTGGTTATTAGAAGTGAATACTGTTCCAGGGATGACTAGTCATTCATTGGTACCTAAAGCTGCGAAAGCGGTGGGATATAGCTTTGATGAGCTTTGTGTTGCCATTTTGGAACAGACTTTGACAGGTGCGACTCACTAAACTATGGCTCAACTTCCTGCTTCAATGCGCCGTAAACGAGCAGCAATTACATCAATACATGACAAGCCACCGACCCGTAAGGAAAAGCTTGCGAATGCGGGTGGCTGGTTACTATTGCTGATTGCACTCATGGTATTGGCTGTAGGGATCTATGGTTTATATACAGTCATGACCGATGCACATGTCGCGGAACTCAATGTTGTAGGCACGCGTTCAGATGCTGAAAATAGTCAGGTCATGAAGCATGTTACTCCAGCAGTAACAGCGAATTATTTTACCGCTGATTTAGAACAAATTCGAGATCAGGCACTAGAGTTGTCTTGGGTAGATCGCGTGGTGGTCTCACGTGCATGGCCCAATTCAATTCGGGTACGAGTGATGCCTCGTCATCCCATTGCCCGTTGGGGAACTGGGCGACTGTTGAGTGATAGTGGTGATATTTTTGCACAAGTGATTCCGCAAAATAATCAAAAATTACCCTTGCTGCACGGTCCAACTTCTCAGTCCAAAATGATGATGCGCCGCTACAATGAAATTAATCAGTTATTCCTGCCAGTCAATGCTCGTTTAAAAGAATTATATTTAACAGAACGTATGACTTGGTTTATGCAGTTTGATTCGGGTTTACGCGTGATTGTGGATCAAGATCAAACTATGAGTAAACTTCAACGCTTGAGTCATCTGGCACAAAGTGATTTAAAACCAGTTTGGTCTAAAATTTCATCAATTGATTTGCGTTATAGAAATGGATTGGCGATACAATGGAAGAATTCAGCACCACCTAACATTGTAAATAGTCATTTTGTTGTAACGATTGATGACACAAGCATTGCAGATGCAAGAATGGTAAAGCCATAATTGAGCGGCTTGATATAAAATAGAGGCTTATGGCCATAAATTAACCAAACATGTGATGATGGTAGTAGATAATGAATGAAGCTGTTCCCTCGGTTGTTGCGATTGACATTGGGACGCACAAAGTTTCAGTTTTGATTGGTAAGGTACATGCGCCAGACAATATCCAAGTGATAGGGATGGCAACAGCTCGTAACCGAGGCATGAATAAAGGAAAAATTGTAAGTCTCGATAAAGTCATCACTGCAATTAAAAATGCCGTACAAGAAGCAGAAGACATGGCTGAATGCCGGGTGCATTCCGCTTGGATTTCCATCCCAAGCGCAGAATTAAAAAGCTTTTATGCATCAGGTCGTACACCCATTGAAAATAATGACCATACAATTACAACCAGTGAAGTTGTACGTGCGCTAGAGTTGGCCAAAGCCAGTCATTTGACGTCAGACCACTATTTGGTCAGTGCAGTACCTTTAGGCTTTGAATTAGATGATTCGGCAGAATGGGTACAAAATCCGATTCGCATGTCTGCACATAGTATGATAGGGCATTATCAGTTAATGATGCTACCGATCAGTACGATGCAGAATCTGGATCGTGCACTTAAAGGTGCCAATATTGGTGTCGAAAAAATGGTAGTGTCTTGTTTAGCAACCGCTGAAGCAAGTCTGCTCAAAGATGAAAAAGAGTATGGTGCATGTTTGGTGGATATTGGTGCAGGTACCACCAATATTGCGGTATATCTAGATGGTCGCCTTGCATTGACGCATACTTTGCAACGTGGTGGTGAGCATGTTACACGTGACATTGCTGCAGTCTTGCAAACCACAACGGAAGAAGCGGAACGAATTAAGTTGTTGTATGGTTGTGTTGATCTGAAAGTGGTGAAACCCGATCATATGATTCAATTCCAGGGTATTGATGGTCCACAAACCATCAGTCGCATTGAATTGGCAGAAATTATTATTGCGCGTTATGAAGAGATTTTGACTCAAGTTCATCAAGAATTACAACGTAACGGTGCAATCCATGGTTTATATCATGGTGTAGTACTGACAGGTGATGCTAGCCAAATCGAAGGAATGGTGAATCTGGCACGTCATATGTTAGGGGTTTCAGCACATTTAGGAAATCCACCAGTACAGGTATATGCTGAAGAGCAAAATCAGGCTGCTTTGCGTCGTTCGCAATATGCAACAGCTGCAGGATTATTAATGTTTAGCCAAAGTGACACGCAAGATACCATTGTAGAATCTACAGATCCTGAAAAGCTGTCTGTTTTTAAGCGAGTAGGTCGAGCATGGGCGGCATTGAATAATCAGTTAAAATCGATATTTTAAGTTGAATTTATTGGGAATATTGTTAGGAAGTTGTACGTCTAACGGCTTGCACTTGACAAGCGTGTAGTTGGGCAGCATCCTAAAACACAATTTTTGTTTATTAAGATCAAGGCAGTATACGGGCTTAAGTGACTGCCAATTACGAATTAGGAAATCCAAAGGTCATGGCCTCATTTGAATTTTTAGAAGATGATCAAAACGATAGCAACGGTCAAGCCCGTTTCACTGTGTTTGGTGTAGGTGGTGCTGGTGGTAATGCTGTACAACATATGCTTGAGTCAGACATTCAGGGTGTAAAATTTGTTTGTGCCAATACGGACAAGCAAGCATTAGATCGTATGAATGCCCAATTCAAAATCCAGTTAGGCGAGCAAAGCACACGTGGTTTGGGTGCAGGTGCAAATCCGCAAGTGGGTCAAACTGCTGCTGAAGAAAGCCGTGAAATCATCCGCCAACATCTTGAAGGCACAGACATGGTGTTTGTTACTGCCGGTATGGGTGGCGGTACAGGTACCGGCGCTGCACCTGTGGTTGCGGAAATTGCCAAAGAAATGGGTATTTTGACAGTTGGTGTAGTGACGACTCCATTTAACTTTGAAGGGAAACGTCGTCAGCAATCTGCTGAAAAAGGTATTGAAGCTTTAGAAGCGCATGTGGATTCTTTAATCATTATTCCTAACCAGCGTCTGCTTAAAGTATTCCGCGATATTTCGATGAAAGATGCGTACAAAAAAGCAGATGACGTATTGCTCAATGCGGTACGTAGTATCTTTGATCTTGTGGTTCGCCCAGGTCACATCAACCTTGACTTCGCCGATTTGAAAACTGCAATGAGTACGCGCGGTTATGCCATGATGGGTGTGGGTTCAGGGCGTGGCGAAACACGTGCGCGTCAAGCTGCTGAACAGGCGATTCGCAGTCCACTGCTTGATAACGTAACGATTATGAATGCTAAAGGTATTTTGATTAACGTGACCGGCGGTGATGATGTGACTTTCGGTGAAATTGAAGAAATTACCGACGTAGTCAATCAAATTGTCGATTTGGATGAAGGTCAAGTGTTCTACGGAACTGTATTTGATCCAGATGCGCGCGATGAACTTAGTGTAACTGTGATCGCAACGGGTTTAACCCGTAATTCAGCAGATTCAACTGACACAGTTAAACGTCCATCATCTCAGTCTGCAACTCGCCCGGCAAATCATGTTGCTCATCCTGTTGTTGAAGATGATGATGTACCTGCAATTCAGCGTCAAAACAATGATGCAGGTCTAGCGCCTGCTCCCGCAGTAGGGGCGGCACGTCCTACGCCAATGAGTATTCAAGATTACTTGAAAAATCAGCAACGTAAATAAACTCATAGTTTTAGTTCTTATTTATAGATTTACAAAAGGTCGTAGCAATACGACCTTTTTGTTTTTTATCAATAGCTAAATATGCTAACGTATATCGGTTTTATGAGCAGATGATAAAAGAATGTTGAAACAGCGAACCCTAAAACGTATCGTGAAAGCGAGCGGTATCGGTCTTCATAGTGGGCAAAAAGTCTTGATTAACTTTGTGCCGCACCATGTGGATGGGGGGATTGTGTTTCGACGTATTGATTTAGATCCGCCAGTGGATATTCAGGCCAATGCCATGCTGATTCAAGAGGCATTTATGTGCTCGAACTTAGTTCAAGAAAATGCCAAAGTAGGTACCATTGAACATGTAATGAGTGCCATCGCTGGCTTAGGGATTGATAATCTGATCATTGAAGTTTCTGCTTCTGAAGTTCCCATTATGGACGGTAGTGCAGGTCCGTTTATTTATTTGCTGATGCAAGGCGGATTACAAGAACAAAATGCGCCGAAAAAATTCATCAAAATTTTAAAACCTGTTGAAGCCCTGATAGAGGATAAACGTGCTGTGTTTAATCCGCATCAAGGTTTTCAACTCAACTTCACCATCGATTTTGATCACCCTGCATTCAAAAAAGAATACCAGTCCGCAACCATCGACTTTTCCACCGAAACTTTTGTCTATGAAGTGAGTGGAGCACGTACTTTTGGTTTTATGAAAGATTTAGATTATCTTAAGGCCAACAATTTAGCGTTAGGTGCGAGTTTGGAAAATGCGATTGGAGTAGATGAAACAGGCGTGGTAAATGAAGAGGGGTTGCGTTTCTCAGATGAATTCGTACGCCACAAAATTTTAGATGCAGTGGGTGATTTATACTTGCTCGGGCATCAAATTATTGCAAAGTTTGATGGCTATAAGTCAGGACATGCATTAAATAATCAATTATTACGTAATGTTAAAAGCGATCCAAGTAGTTACGAAATTGTAACATTTGATGACGAAACGCAATGTCCAATTCCTTACGTGAGTGTGACATAAGTCATTGTCTTTTAATGTGTACGTTATAATATAACAAATGTGATTGTTAAATAGTTCACAGAATATTTGACTTAATTCAAAGAGATCAAAGTGTCGGTTACTTTTTATTGCTTGCCAAACGTAGCATTGCTTGGCTAAGCTTAGGGTCGCTCACAAAGTCAGCAGCTCCACGGATTAAATCCTGGATATCAGGACTAAGGGATCTGGTCAGAGATTCAGGCTTCAGTGGTGTTGGTGTTTGAATTCTTAAACGAACTTGCAGTTTATGCAAATCTTTAAATTCAGACAATTGTAACAATTGAGTAATATATTGCTTTTGAAGATATGCCAGTTGACTAATCATGGCTTGATTTGCACCGGTAATCGTCAAAATTCCATTTTCATAACATACAACTTGCCATTGCTCTGGTTGGGGCAATATCGGTTGAATAAGTTTTGTAAGTTTCTGCCATGCAGCAACTTGTGTAGAGAGAAACGTAAAGTTTCCTGTTTTTAAGTGTTTTCTTGTTTGTTGAAAGAGCTTTACCGGTTCAGACATACATTATTCCTACATATTTGTGTCTTAATCTTATCCGCTCCTTTCAGTAGATATCAAGGAAGAGATCACGCAAGGACATTAACTAAGAACAGTTAAAAGAGGTTTTTTATGCATACGAGACGTATTTTATTAGCGTTTTCATTGGCAGCGTCTGCCGCATCTGTAGCTTTCGCTGATTTGGTAGAGCTCAATTCTAGCGATGGATCAACAGATCGCATTGAACAATTGACTCGTACTTTGGCTCAAGGTTCTTATGCAGAATCAAATGACATTGATATTCCTGCTGAAACCAAAATGAGCGTTAAATTACGTGAAAAAACTGTTGAATTGAACAATGAATCGCTCGCAAAAAAATACGGTTCAAGCACCTCAAAGAGTTATTCTAACAATCCTTACTCTTGGTTGGTGGCTCATCCACTTCCTGACATGAAACGCGTAAGCTCATCTTATGGTGGCCGTACCATGGGTGGCCGTGCTGAAAATCATTCAGGTTTAGATCTGGCAGCACCAAGCGGCACACCTATCTATGCGACAGGTCCTGGTATCGTGACCAAATCTGGCTGGGGCACAGGTTATGGGCAATATGTGGAAATTAATCATGGCAATGGTTATTTGACCCGTTATGCACATGCATCTCGTTTGATTGCGCGTGTCGGTGATCGAGTAAAAGCGGGTGAGCATATTGCCAATGTCGGTTCTACTGGTCGTAGTACTGGCCCACATTTACATTATGAAGTAGTCAAAGACGGTGAGCGTAAGAACCCGTCAACCTATTTAGCTATGTTGCCATAAGACTGAGTATGACAACTTTTAAAACCTATTCTGTCGGTTTTAATTTAAAGAGTTGTAACGATAGTTAAAGAATGTGGTAATTCATTTAAAGAGTAGAGTAAAAAAGCTGCTAAAGCTTTCAAATTTGATATTATCACTGCACAGAATACTTATTGTATAAAAACCGCCTTTATTGGCGGTTTTTTGTTTTATTGCGTAAAGAATGGTCAATAGGTATTTATTATATAAATAATAGTGCTATTCCGTATTCAGCTGTGACAATAACTGAAGTTACCTAAAGTATGTTACATATAGAGAATATAAATAGGCTCAATGAATAGGTGGAATATGGCGTTTTATGGCGATACTGACGCGCAAGAAACCCAAGAATGGCAAGATGCTTTTGACTCGGTTCTACAACACATGGGAACGGAGCGAGCGGCATTTTTACTCGAAAAACTTTACCAACGCGCAATTGCTACTCATGTTCCCATTCAGCGTCTAAATACTCCTTACCGCAATACCATTTCTGTTGAAGAGCAACCTGCAATGCCGGGTGATCAGGATATGGAGCGCAGAATTCGCGCTTTAATCCGCTGGAATGCATTGGCTATGGTACTTCGTGCGAATAAGACCGGGGACGATTTAGGTGGTCACTTGGCCAGCTTTGCCTCTTCTGCAACACTATATGATGTGGGCTTTAACCATTTTTTCCGTGCCAATAGTGATCACTTTGGCGGCGACATGATCTATTACCAAGGTCACTGTGCACCAGGTATTTATGCCCGCTCTTTCTTGGAAGGCCGTTTAACTGAAGATCATTTAAATAATTTCCGTCGTGAAGTTGGCGGTATCGGCCTGCCAAGTTATCCGCATCCTTACTTGATGCCAGATTATTGGCAGTTCCCGACAGTATCTATGGGCTTGGGTCCAATTATGTCGATTTATCAAGCGCACATTCAAAAGTATTTGATGAATCGTGGCTTGATTAAGGAAGAAGACCGCAAGGTTTGGGCCTATTTGGGCGATGGTGAAATGGATGAGCCTGAAAGCTTGGGGGCAATTTCACTAGCAGGTCGTGAAAAGCTTGATAACCTGATTTGGGTGGTGAACTGTAACTTGCAACGTCTGGATGGACCAGTGCGTGGTAACGGTAAGATTATTCAGGAACTTGAATCTTTATTCCGTGGTGCAGGCTGGCGTGTCATTAAAGTGGTTTGGGGGCGTCATTGGGATCCGCTGTTGGATAAAGATACTACCGGTGCACTTCAGGCAGTGATGGAAGAAGCCGTCGATGGTGATTTCCAGCGTTATCAAGTGAAGGGTGGCGCATATGCGCGTGAAAAGTTCTTTGGCAAATATCCGGAAGCCAAAGAGCTGGTCAAAGACTTAAGTGACGAAGATATTGATAATCTGAACCGTGGTGGTCACGACCCATACAAAGTATTTGCAGCCTATGCCGAAGCATGTACAGCCAAAGGTCAGCCAACGGTGATCCTGGCGAAAACCGTAAAAGGTTATGGTTTGTCTGAGGAAATCGAAGCAGTCAACAAAACCCACCAAATCAAGAAAATGCAAATCAATTCTTTGAAATACGTGCGTGACCGTTTCAATCTTCCTTTCACCGATGAACAGCTTGAAGAAGTACCGTTCTACCGTCCAAGTGAAAATTCCCCTGAATTGAAATACATGAAGGCGCGCCGTGAAGCATTAGGCGGTTATCTGCCTGCACGTCGTAAAGAAAGTGAACAATTGGCGATTCCTGAGTTATCTGTATTTGATTCGGTCTTAGCCGGTTCAAACGGTAAAGAACAATCGACCACCATGGTGATGGTACGTTTAATCTCTGCTCTTCTTAAAGAGAAAGCGATTAAAGACCGCGTTGTGCCGATCGTTCCAGATGAAGCACGTACCTTTGGTTTAGAAGGGATGTTCCGTCAGCTCGGTATTTATGCCGCGCATGGTCAAAAATATACGCCTGAAGACCAAGAACAGCTGATGCATTACCGTGAAGCTAAAGACGGACATATGCTACAAGAAGGAATTAACGAAGCAGGTGCAATGAGTGCATGGGCGGCGTTGGGAACCAGTTATTCAACCAATAACTTGCCTATGATTCCAATGTACATGTACTACTCGATGTTCGGTTTCCAACGTATTGGTGATATTGCATGGGCAGCAGGCGATGCACAGGCACAAGGCTTCTTGCTGGGTGCAACCGCAGGTCGTACAACGCTCAACGGTGAAGGTTTACAACACCAAGATGGTCATTCACATATCTTGGCCAATACTATTCCAAACTGTGTCTCTTATGACCCGTGTTTCGGTTATGAGTTGGCTGTGATTGTGCATGACGGTTTACAGCGTATGTATGTGAATCAAGAACGCGTGTTCTACTACCTTACCGTAATGAATGAGAATTACGAGCATCCTGAAATGCCAAAAGGGGCTGAAGAAGGCATCAAGCATGGGATGTACTTACTCGAAGAAGATGAGAAAGCCACTGTTCAGTTATTAGGTTCAGGTGTGATCCTGCGTGAAGTGATCAAGGCGGCGAAAATCCTTCGTGAGGAATACCAAATTCACTCGAATGTCTACAGCGTCACCAGCTTTAATGAACTGGCACGTGACGGTATGGCATGTGAAGAATACAACCGCCTGCACCCACTGGCTGAAGATGTGAAAGAAGCATGGGTATCGAAGCAGTTACGCGGTACCGAAGGTATTGTGGTGTCTGCAACAGATCATATGCGTGCTTACAGTGAACAGATCCGTGGTTATCTTCCAGACAACCGTCCATTTGTAGCATTGGGTACTGACGGTTATGGTCGTTCGGATACACGAGGCAACTTGCGTAGCTACTTCGGTGTAGATGCTGCTCACATTGTGGTTGCAACATTGAAGAAACTGGCTGATGAAGGTGAAGTTGATGCACGTTTGGTTAAAGATGCCATCTCTAGCTTTGAGCTGGATACAGACCGTCCAGTAGCCTGGGCTCCTCAAGTAACACCATCTGTACTTCCTGTTGCTGACTATAAAGAGGAGAAATAAGTATGCAAATTACGACTCCCGATATTGGTGTAGATAAAGCCGTTGTTGCTGAAATTCTCGTTAAAGTGGGCGACACGATTGCAATTGATGAAAGCATTGTCTTGCTTGAGTCTGACAAAGCGTCTGTTGAAGTGCCTAGCACTTCAGCAGGTGTGGTGAAAAGCATTTTGGTGAGCCAAGGTGATGAAGTTACGGAAGGTACAGCTTTAGTCGAGCTTGAAGCAGAAGGTGGAGCAGATGCAGCCACTGAAATTCAACAGGCAGATGCTTCGCAAAAAACTTCAGAAAATACGCCAACTTCATTGCCTGACGATGAAATCATGCAAGAACTGTCTTCGCATCGACCAAAAGCTTCAGCTGCTCCTGCAACTCAAGCAGCTTCACAAGTGGTCGATGTCCAAGTGCCTGATATTGGCGTAGAAAAAGCCACTGTGGGTGAAATTTTGGTGTCTGTCGGTGATGAAATTGATGTCGATCAAAGCATCGTGGTAGTGGAATCAGACAAGGCGACTGTTGAAGTTCCAAGTACGGTTTCGGGCACGGTAGAATCTATCGAGATTAAAGAAGGCGACATCATTAAAGAAGGTGTGGTCATTCTGAAAGTGAAAACGGCTGTTTCTGCACCGCAAACCCAGACAGAAGCACCTAAAACTGAAGCTGCTCAACCGGCAACAGAAGAAAAAGCAGTCGCAGCGCCTCAAACTACAGCAGCACCTGCGGGTGATATCGAAGTGACTGTACCTGACTTAGGTGTAGACAAAGCGGCTGTAGCTGAAATTCTGGTTCAGGTCGGCGATACGGTTGAAAAAGACCAGAGCATCATCGTGGTAGAGTCTGATAAAGCCACGGTTGAAGTACCTAGCTCTACAGCAGGCGTGATTAAAGCAATTCACGTTCAAGTAGGTCAAAACGTCTCTGAAGGCATTGCACTGATTACGATTCAAGCTGAAGCGCAAGCAGATGCTGCACCTGTTGCAGCCAAAGCTGAAGTACCGAAAGCAGCCGTTACAAAAGTAGAAACGGCACCTGTTCCTTCTTTTCCAACGGCAGTGACATCTGATAATGCAGACAAGCTAACCAAAGAGCAGAATGCAGCCAACTCGAAAGTTTATGCTGGTCCTGCTGTGCGTAAACTGGCACGTGAATTGGGTGTGGTTTTATCGGATGTGAAAGCGTCGGGTTCGCATGCGCGTGTTATGAAAGAAGACCTAAAAGCTTATGTCAAAACGCGCCTTACCGCGCCGCAGTCTGCTCCTGTAGCCGCTGCTGCTGTGCAGGCGGCCGGTCTGCCAAAACTTCCAGACTTCTCTGCATTTGGTGGTGTTGAAGAAAAAGCCATGACACGCTTGCAGCAGGTTTCTGTACCGCAATTGTCATTGAATAATTTCATCCCGCAAGTCACGCAGTTTGATGCAGCCGATATCACCGAGCTTGAAGCTTGGCGAGGCGAGTTGAAAGGCAACTTTAAGAAAGAAGGGATTAGTCTGACTATTCTGGCTTTCATTGCCAAGGCCTTGGCGCATCTTTTAAAAGAAGAGCCTTATTTTGCAGGTCATTTGGCGGATGATCAAAAGTCTGTATTGCTGCGCAATGAAATCCATATGGGGATTGCAGTAGCAACCCCTGATGGTTTGACCGTTCCTGTTCTGCGTAATCCGGACCAAAAATCGGTTAAGCAAATTGCGATTGAGCTGGGTGAGTTAAGCAAAAAGGCGCGTGAGAAGAAATTATCACCGAAAGACTTACAAGGTGCGAACTTTACCATTACCAGTTTAGGTTCAATTGGCGGTACAGCATTTACACCGCTCGTGAACTGGCCTCAAGTGGCAATTTTGGGCATTTCACCTGCCACCATGCAACCGGTGTGGAATGGTGAAAGTTTTGATCCACGCCTCATGCTGCCATTATCATTGTCTTATGATCATCGTGTGATTAATGGCGCTGATGCTGCTCGTTTCACCCATAAATTGACCAAGCTTTTAGCGGATATTCGCACTTTATTGCTCTAATCAGCTCATTAAAGCTCGAATAAGATAAACCCTGCTTCGGCAGGGTTTTTTATTGTCACAGAGTATTAAAATATTTTGAGTAAGTTGTCGATCTGAGGATGAGCTTTTATTTGTTTTAACCGCCTATTCTAAAAGGCAGATAATAAATTGATTTGATAAAAAACTGCTTTACGATTAAAATCGCCTTACCTCATTGGGGAGTAGCCGCTTTTTACGCAATGTAAAAAGGTGATGGTCAACATAATTGTTCAACAGAACATGGTCATCATAGCAAAGAACCAATTCAGCTTTTCTCAAAGCTTTTTTTGTTGGCAAGACCTTTGATTTATCACTCCGCAGATTTTTGGCTAGCAGGAGCGATAAGTCATCGGCAAATTTTGCTAGCCAGAGAAAGATCACATGTATGAACTACTCATCTCTACCGCTATTGTTGCCCTTGCTGAAATGGGTGACAAGACTCAGTTATTAGCCTTGTTACTGGCGGCCCGTTTTCGAAAACCTGTTCCTATTCTGTTTGCCATTTTACTGGCGACCCTATTGAACCATGGTATATCGGCAGTGCTTGGCCAGTGGATTACCACGGTACTTAGCCCAGATGTGTTGCTGTGGATTGTATCCATTGGCTTTATCGCGATGGCCCTGTGGATGCTTGTTCCAGACGAGCTTGAAGATGAAACCGATAATATTAATAAATGGCAAAAATATGGCGTGTTTGGAGCCACCTTTGTGCTGTTCTTCCTGGCAGAAATAGGCGATAAAACCCAAGTAGCGACCGTTGCTTTGGCAGCGCGTTTTGACAGTGTATTCTGGGTGATGCTGGGCACGACCATTGGGATGATGATTGCCAATGCGCCAGCAGTCTTTGTCGGGAACAAGCTGGCTGATAAACTGCCAATTCCACTGATTCATAAGATTGGTGCGAGTATATTCTTGATCATTGGTGTTGCTACTTTGGTACAGCATTACTTTTTTTAAAGTTGAATAGTCATAAAAAATCCTGGCATTTTAGTCGGGATTTTTTATGACTAAATATGCACAATTTACTGATAATTCTGACGTTATTTCATTATGTGTTGATTGTAAATTACTATAATTCCCTATATGTTATATGGCATTAAAATGCAATTTTACAGCGATATTTTGGGGAATGGGTTATGGCATTTGATCGTACTACATCACAAGTGTTATTTGATAATGGCACACATAAATGTATTAGCTTTACCAGTCTGGTCAAAGGTGAAGGTGTACAAGCCAACCAATTTCTAATTTTGGATCATGAACGTGCCGCAGTGCTGGATCCAGGGGGCGATTTAACCTATGTCCCACTGACCATGGAACTGAACAAATATACCCGTCTGACCAATCTCGATTATGTGATGGCCTCCCATCAGGACCCTGACATTATTACCTCAATGCCACGTTGGTTGGTGTATACCGAAGCCAAAGTGGTGGCATCTAAACTTTGGGCGCGCTTTTTACCCCATTTAAATTCGGCTTTTATGAGTGATCGAATGAAGGGTGGATGGTTGGAACGCTTGATTGAATTACCAGACCACGGTGGAATCATTCCTTTGGGCGAATCACGTATTATTGTTGTTCCTGCCCATTTCCTGCATTCGGTTGGCAATTTTCAGTTTTATGATCCGATTGCAAAAATTTTATTTTCCGGTGATATGGGAGCATCAATGGTGGAGGATGCCGCTAAACCATTGGAAAACTTTGCAGCGCATATTCCAAAGATGAAAAGCTTTCACCAGCGCTATATGTGTTCGAATAAAGTGATTCGCCTTTGGGTAAATATGGTGCGTACTATGGATATTGAAATGATTGTGCCGCAGCACGGTACGCCATTTATCGGTAAAGAGCAGATTAACCAGTTCTTGGACTGGATTGAAACTTTAGAGTGCGGAATCGACTTGATGGATGAAACGGTATTTACCTGTCCTGAATAATATCTCTGCTGTTCACTGATTTTTGTTGCGTATAAAAACAACATTTTTTAATATTTCTGTCTAAAAATTAAATCTTTGATGACGAGAATTTAAAAATGTTGTCTCAAGTCGCGACGCAGGATGCATGTTTGAGCTGTGGGGCATGTTGTGCCCATTTCCGGGTTTCATTTTATTGGGCAGAAGGTATTGCCATGCCTGAACATTATATACAACCACTGACCGCAGTTTATTCGTGTATGCAAGGCACCCACCAGTCACAGCCTTATTGTGCTGCACTCGAGGGGAAAATTGGTGAACAGGTCAGTTGTGCCATTTATACAGTGCGCAGTTCCAGTTGCAAAGAAGTGCAGGTTGCGGATGAACAATGTAATAAAGCCCGCCGTGCCTACAATATGATTCCCTTTATAGCTATTGAAACGGCAGAACCGAGCAATGATGAGGATTTTGATCAGGTAGTTTAACATTCAATAAAATTAAATATTTAGCCTTATAATGCAGCAGAGTGGCTGTTTTTGAACAAAAAACCTTGTAGATATTCAGTCATGTAAATTTATTTTGCCTGACTGTTTGAAATTAACATGAATAAACCTGTATTTTTTGTTTATAATAGCGCACGGAAATTACCAGTGAGACTGTTATGTTGACCATCGTTCAAGAAGCACTAACCTTCGATGATGTCTTATTACTCCCTGCCTACTCAACTGTTCTCCCAAAAGATGTCTCTCTAAAGACACGCCTTACTCGTGGCATTAATTTGAATATTCCCCTTGTTTCAGCTGCAATGGATACTGTGACAGAATCACGTATGGCAATTGCGATGGCGCAAAACGGTGGTATCGGCATCCTGCATAAAAACATGGATATTTCTGCTCAAGCAGCTGAAGTACGCCGTGTGAAAAAATTCGAAGCAGGGATGGTGAAAGATCCTATCACTGTGACTCCAGAAACTACGGTTCGTGAATTGATTGCGATTACTCAAGCCAACAATATCAGCGGTGTACCCGTTGTTAAAGATGGCAAAGTGGTCGGTATTGTCACGGGTCGTGATACACGTTTTGTGACTAATCTAGAACAGCCGGTTAGCAACATCATGACTGGTCAGGACCGTTTGGTGACTGTTCGTGAAAACGAATCTAAAGAAAATATCCAGGCCTTATTACAAAAAAACCGTATTGAAAAAGTCTTGGTGGTAGGCGACAACAACGAATTAAAAGGTTTGATTACGGTCACTGATTTCCGTAAAGCCGAGCTTTATCCAAACAGCTGTAAAGATGACTTAGGTCGTCTGCGTGTTGGTGCGGCAGTAGGTACAGGAATTGAAACCCCTGCACGTGTTGAAGCATTGGTTGAAGCCGGTGTGGATGCGATTGTTGTCGACACGGCACACGGTCACTCTGCAGGTGTAATTGAACGCGTTCGTTGGGTTAAAGCCAACTACCCGCAAGTTCAAGTCATTGGCGGCAACATCGCAACTGGCGATGCTGCATTGGCTTTACTTGACGCAGGTGCAGATGCGGTTAAGGTCGGTATTGGTCCTGGCTCAATCTGTACCACCCGTATTGTTGCGGGTATTGGTATGCCGCAAATGTCTGCGATTGATAGTGTTGCCAATGCATTGAAAGATCAGATTCCTTTAATTGCTGATGGTGGTATCCGCTTCTCTGGTGATATGGCGAAAGCCATTGGTGCCGGTGCGAGCACAATTATGGTCGGTTCATTGATGGCAGGTACTGAAGAAGCACCTGGTGAAGTTGAATTCTTCCAGGGTCGTTATTATAAAGCTTACCGTGGTATGGGTTCGTTGGGTGCAATGGCCGGTGCAACAGGTTCTGCTGACCGTTATTTCCAAGACGCTAAAGCAGGTCAGGAAAAACTCGTACCAGAAGGTATTGAAGGTCGCGTACCTTACAAAGGTCCTATGGGCAACATTGTGCATCAAATGATGGGCGGTTTACGTTCATCTATGGGCTATACGGGTTCTGCAGTGATTGAAGATCTTCGTCAAAATGCGAAATTCGTAAAAATCACTTCAGCCGGTATGTCTGAATCACATGTTCATGATGTGACCATTACTAAAGAAGCACCAAACTACCGTGTTGGTTGAGTTTTAGTAATCCAAGCCATGAAAAGCCGTCATTTATATGACGGCTTTTTTGATTTTGGTGTAAAGTAATTGCGGATAAAATTGGATGATGAATATCATCACACATATATAAGAAGTGAGTGAAAAATGAGTTATTTCGGAACAGATGGCATTCGTGGAAAGTTTGGGGAGCTTCCAATTACACCTGAATTTGCACTTAAGCTAGGCTTTGCAGCAGGTAAAGTTTTAAAACAAATGAGTCATAAGAAAAAACCTATTGTTGTGTTGGGTAAAGATACCCGTTTATCTGGCTATATTTTAGAATCTGCATTACAAGCTGGTTTAAATGCTGCTGGAGTCTATGTTCATTTATTGGGGCCATTGCCAACCCCGGCCATCGCACATTTAACCCGTGCTTTGCATGCCAGTTTAGGCATTGTAATCTCGGCTTCGCATAACCCTTATTTTGATAACGGGATTAAATTTTTCTCAAGCGAAGGCAAAAAATTGCCCGATGAAGTTCAAAATGCAATTAATCGAGAACTTGAAAAAGAATTAAAAATTGAAGATACCGCAAACTTGGGTAAAAGCGTTCGTGTCAAAGACGCCAATGGTCGTTACATTGAGTTCTGTAAATCAACATTCCCATATCATTTCGATTTAAGTAATTTAAAGATTGTGGTGGACTGTGCCAATGGTGCAGCTTATAACGTGGGGCCTGCGGTATTTCGTGAACTGGGCGCGGGCGTGATTGCTATCCATAATGAACCGACAGGTTTAAATATTAATGAAGGCTGCGGTTCAACCCATCCTGAGAGCCTGCAAAAAGCTGTGTTAGAACATCAAGCAGATTTAGGCATTGCCTTTGATGGGGATGCAGACCGGGTGGTTTTGGTCGATAAAAACGGTCAGTTAGTCGATGGCGACAACATCCTTTATATTCTTGCGACACAAGCGAGCCATAAACCTGCAGGAATTGTGGGTACCGTGATGAGTAATATGGCCCTTGAATTGGCACTCGAAAAAGCGCAAGTTCCATTTGTACGTGCCAGTGTAGGTGACCGTTATGTATTGCAAGCACTGGATGAAAATGGCTGGGTGATTGGCGGTGAACCATCCGGGCATATTCTGACCTTAGATAAAAGCACCACAGGCGATGCGATTATTGCAGCCTTGCAAGTGTTGACTGTCATGGTTGAACAGAAAAAAGCTTTGCATGAGTTGGTTGCAGACTTTCATTTATTGCCAAATGTACTGGTGAATGTCCGTTTAGAAGCCATGTTCGATCCTTATACTGTACCTGCATTAACGACTGAATTTGAGAAAGCGGAACAACAGCTCAAAGGTCGGGGGCGTTTACTGATTCGTAAATCAGGCACTGAACCCGTCATTCGGGTCATGGTGGAAGGTGATGATCTTCAAGAAGTGACCGATTTAGCCAACCATCTTGCAGATGCTGTCCGTACCAATGCTGCTTAAGGAAACCATATGAATGATGTGATTAAAGATTTGAGCGAACTTCGCTTAAGTTACCAAAAAGGTGAATTACATGAAGCACATGTGGACGAAAATCCACATTTGCAGTTTCTAGCGTGGTTTAACGCATCTTTAGATGCCAAATTGCATGAACCCTATGCCATGTATTTGGCCACGGCAAATGCGCAAGGTCGTCCGCATGTACGTACCGTATTATTACGTGGCGCAACGCATGCGGGTTATGACTTTTATAGTAATTATGACAGTCAAAAAGGTTTAGACTTAATTGCAAATCCCTATGCGGAACTGCTGTTTTATTGGCCTGAATTGGAACGCCAAATTCGCGTCAGTGGTAAAGTTGAAAAGATCTCTTTAGCAGAGTCGACCGACTATTATCATAAACGTCCACGTGATAGCCAGATTGCAGCGCATATCAGTACGCCACAAAGTGGAGTCATTGCCAGTCGTGAAGAATTGCAAACGCGTTTCCAGGCCTTGCAAGATCGGGTAAGCGACAAAACAGAATTGGCCAAACCCGAATTTTGGGGTGGCTACCGTTTAGTACCCGACTATTACGAATTTTGGCAAGGTCGTCCAAACCGTTTACATGACCGTTTAAGTTATGAAAGAATCGACGGTACATGGAAATTACAACGGCTCATGCCTTAAATGCCAAAAACACTGATTCAGCAACGACCTTTTATTACGCGCCCTGAAAATATTCAGGGCGTATCTCCATTTATTGCGCAAATTTTAGCGCGCCGTGGTGTGCAATCCGAACAAGAACTCGAACTTAAACTGAAAAATTTACTTGCTCCCAATATGAAGGGTTTAGAACAAGCCATTCAAATTATGGATCAAGCTATAGATGATAAGAAGAAAATTGTCATTGTTGGCGATTATGATGCGGATGGTGCAACCAGTACCGCATTAATGGTTTTAGCTTTACGAGATATGAGTGCCAATGTTGAATATTTGGTTCCTGATCGTTTTAAGTATGGGTATGGTTTAACACCGAAAATTGCAGATCTGGCGTTTACCAAGTATCAGCCAGATCTGTTGATTACGGTTGATAACGGTATTTCTAGCCATGCTGGCGTTGAACAAGCCCAAGCGCATGGCATGCAGGTGATTATTACCGATCACCATCTGACCACCAAGGAAACACCTAAAGCCGAAGCTGTAGTCAATCCGAATCAATTGGGCTGCGCCTTTCCGAGTAAGGCCTTGGCTGGAGTGGGTGTTGCATTTTATTTACTTGCCAATCTGTCGAGTCATCGAAGCAAATTAGGAAAATCGGCCTCCAAAGTGACCCAGTATTTAGACCTGGTGGCGCTCGGGACATATGCTGATGTCGCAAGTCTGGATTATAACAATCGGATCTTGGTGGATGCCGGAGTTAAACGCATCCAGCAAAATCAATGTCGCGCAGGGATAAGTGCTTTACTGGATATTGCGGGACGAGAACCGTCTCAACTCAAAGCCCAAGATTTAGGCTTTGTATTGGGTCCTCGAATTAATGCAGCTGGGCGCATGGAAACCATGGACATTGGTATTGAATGTCTCATTGCAACCGATATGCAAACTGCTTATCCATTGGCACAGCAGTTAAATCAGTTAAATATTGAACGTCGTCAGGTTGAAGCGCAGATGAAGCAAGAGGCTTTATCTGAATTAGCAACCTTGCAATTAGATCAGACAGTTTTACCTGCGGCTTTAATTCTATTTGAACAGCATTGGCATCAGGGTGTAATTGGCATTGTGGCGGGTCGTCTGAAAGAGCAGTTTCATCGTCCGAGTATCGTTTTTGCGGCTGATGATGATGGTATTCATATCAAAGGTTCTGCACGCTCAATAGAGGGCGTGCATATTCGAGATGCAATTGAACTGATTGCAGAACAATATCCGCATTTGGTTAGCCACTTTGGCGGACATGCCGCAGCAGCGGGTTTAACTATTCAGAAAAAGCATTTTGAAGAATTTAAACAGGTTTTTGAGCAATTAATCTCGACTATGGATGAATCGCTGTTTTATGCCACTTTATGGACGGATGGTGAATTACCCACAGCAACTTTTCAAATTGAAACTGTTGATCTACTTCAAAATTTAACCCCATGGGGACAAAAATTTCCATCACCGATTTTTGAAGGTGTGTTTAAAGTTATAGATTATCGCTGGTTAAAAGACACCCATTTAAAACTGCGTTTGGCTTTGGAGAACGGTCAAATTGTAGAAGCCATTGCTTTTAATGTCAGTGAAAAATTCGAATTTGATGCCATGCAGAATAGTGTTCGACTGGTGTATGAACTTGATAAAAATGAATTCAATGGCAATGTGAGTTTACAACTGCGTGTCATACATTTAGAACAATAAAAAAACCGCTCATTGGAGCGGTTTTTTTGATTTAACTATAGGCGTATATTAGAAGCGGAATGTACCGTTAATACCAAAAGAGTCAGCGCCATCAGTAGTGGTGTAGTTCACACCTGCAGCAATTGCTGGAGTAAAGAATTTTTGAGCACGAACCGAGAATACAGTGTCAAAATCATCTAAAGTTGCATCATTAACTGATACACCAACGCTTAAAGTTGGATCAAGATAAAGATCAGCAGCTACGCTATATGCTGTTTCATCACCGAATGCAGTTGATGCTTCAAAGTTAGCATAGTGATTGCCAACTAAAGTTACATATTTAGCACGTAGGGTAAGAGCAGTATCATCTGCTAATGCAGAAGCTGCACTATAGGTATTGATAAAGCCTTTTTTAGCGACTTGATGTGCATCGATGTTCTCTTTTGAAACACCTGCAGCCAAAAGTAAGCCATTAATTGGTAGATAACCTGCTTCAATTGCGTAGCCAGTGTTGTCATCAGATACTTTACCAAAGTCACTTTCAGCAGTAACTTCTGCACGATTCAAGCTACCAGCAACATAGAATTGTGAATTTGGAATAAAGAATTCACCATTGATACCCACAGTATCAATTTCCAACTCATAGCCTTCTTCGTCAGTACTCGCATTGGCATAAGCTAAACCAATGTTACTTACTTTGCCCAAAAAAGCAGCTTCAGCAAGAGGAGTATCTTTAACTTGAACATCATTTAAATAATACTTTCCCCCAATCGCATAAGTATCAACGCCATCAGTATCATCAATATCAGTATTTTCATATGCAGCATTGATTTCAGCTTGATAAGCGTGGGCAGTCCCTAGGCTTGCAAGAAGTGCTGTAGCAAGAGCAAGTTTTTTAAGCATTTAGATTTCTCTCTTTGTTATAAAAATATGACTGTTTTATTAACAGTTGTAACAAATTGTACAGTTTATATTTGCCCCGTCAATGTGCAAAAAATACCTAAATGCTTGTTAGAAGTGCAAAAAACCCATCCGAAGATGGGTTTTTTAGCATTTATTTATTTCTGGTTGTGCTATTAGAAGCGGTATTTCGCAGCTACACCAAATTTGTTGTAGTCATTATTACCAACTTCACCAAAACCAACTCGACCTTCAAGGCTTACTTGCTGATTGAAGAATTTACGGGCATTGATACCAAATTCGTTTTGATCATTAATATCATTACTTTGGTAATCGGCACCGATACTCATGGTTTTATCAATAAAGTAATCTGCCGCTAGATTGTATTCATCTAGGTCACCAAACGCTGCACCTGCTTCAAGGTTAATATCTTTACCGTTGCTGAGGGTTGTTACGTACTTAGCACGTAATGTTGGATCTACGCCATCATCATTATCTGTATCCCAACCTTTAAGACCCGCTGCAATGAGTAGACCTGGTGCTGGTAAATAACCAACTTCTGCGGCGTAAGTGGTTAAATCATTGTCTAGATCATCATTGTCTTGAAGATCATGACCTGTAACGTCACCACTTAAATAAAAATCTGAATTTGGGACATAGTATTCAGCACCTACACCATAACGATGTGCTTCAGAGTCACCAATTTCATTATATTCATATTTTGCATTTACGTTACTTGCACGGTCAAGGAAAGCTGCTTCGGCAAGTGGAGAATTACGAGTTTGAACGGGGTTAAAGTAATAAGTACCATCTACACCAAAAGCGTTACCTGAACTACCATTATCTGGGTCAACGTAAGCGGCTGCTGCACCAACTTCGGCTTGGTATGCATTTGCTGTACCTGTTACTGCTAGAGCAGAAAGAAGTGCTGAAGCAATGGCTAATTTTTTCATGAATACTACCCCTCAAATTTATGGTCAAAATTAATACATTTTTTGTTACAACTTTTAGTCTAGAGCAAAATGAATCTAGGTCAATCCTCGCAAGGTTACTCAAATGTTGCTAACGTAATCTTATGTAATTTTTAAATATTAAATATTTGAAAAATATAAACTTATTAAAATGTTTTGTTTTATTAAAATTATGGAGAGTTAATGGATTTATGTGAATTTTTAATAAAATTTTAAGTATTTTGTAACATAATAATGAGTTATTAATAAAAAAATAACCTCAATTGAGGGTGTTTTTAACTATGAAATTCATTACTTATTGCTTAATTAAAAACGATATGTCGCATTGATATTGAATGCATGAATATCATTACCAAAACAAACCTCGCCCCACTGCAAAGTTAGAATGAATGAAATATTTAGAACGAATCGGGAAGAAATCAACATCGTCTTCACCGTGGTCTTGCATATTATAAGCCGAACCTAAGCTAAAGGTGTGGTCGAAATAAATATTCGATTCCATCATCACTTGTATATGGGTCCGCTTCAGATTTTGTGGCTAAAATAGTTTTTCTTTCTAAGTCGTGATAGCCAAGATAAGCATTGCTGTTATGAGTTAAAAATGCAACTTCATTTAAAGGTGGCCCGCAGCTGTTGAAATTGGATTGAATTAAAAAGTGCCTTTTACCTCAAATTCATTATCTGTATCGGTAAAGTTATCATCATGATCAGCATAGATAACACTACCATCTAATTGAGTATTCTAAGCAAAACTTGAAGAAGTAATTGCTGCAAGGCTGAGTGCTAGACGTGTGTGTTTCATACACCTCCAAGGTTATTGTGGTCAAAAAATTATAATAATGCTTAAAAACATGCATCTTGTTCATAAAAAAGACATTCAGATCAACTGTTATTGGACCTATGCTCTCTAAAACTGCGTCCATGCTCTGTGTTATAATTGACGGCTATTTAAGCCTAATATTCTGATTGAGAGTAATTCACGTGGAAATTAATCCTTATCTAAACCAATTAAAAGACTTAAACGACCGTGGTCTAACATTACGGGGGTATCTTTGACTACGATCTGAAAAAAGAGCGTTTAGAAGAGGTACTTCGTGAATTAGAAGATCCAGCGATCTGGAATGATCAAAGTCGTGCGCAAGCGATGGCCAAAGAGAAAGGCGAGCTTGAAAACGTATTAAATGTGCTTGAGGGTTTATCGACTCAGCTGGAAGACGCACAAGCATTGCTTGAGTTAGCAGTTGAAGCAGATGACGAAAGTTTGCTTGAAGATGTGCAAGCGGAATTAGACAATTCTGAAGCCGAACTGGCAAAACTTGAATTCCGCCGTATGTTCAGTAACCCAATGGATCCGAACCCATGTTATGTGGAAATTCAGGCTGGTTCGGGTGGTACAGAAGCACAGGACTGGGCTTCTATGCTACTTCGTATGTATATGCGCTGGATTGAACGTCACGGCTTTAAAGCAGAATTGATGGAAGAATCTGACGGTGATGTTGCGGGTATTAAGTCGGCCACAATTCGTGTAGAAGGCGAGTATGCTTATGGCTGGTTGCGAACCGAATCCGGTGTTCACCGTTTAGTGCGTAAATCACCCTTTGACTCGGGTAACCGCCGTCATACTTCATTCTCGGCTGTGTTTGTTTCTCCTGAAATTGATGACGATATCGAAATTGATATTAATCCGGCGGACGTGCGTACCGATACCTATCGTGCTTCTGGTGCCGGTGGTCAGCATATTAACAAAACCGATTCTGCGGTACGTTTAACCCATGCACCCACAGGGATTGTAGTGGCATGTCAGAACCAGCGTTCACAACACGCCAACCGTGACCATGCGTGGAAACAGTTACGTGCAAAACTCTATGAATTAGAGATGAAAAAACGTACCGATGCTGCGCAGGCACTGGAAGATACCAAGTCCGATATTGGTTGGGGTAGCCAGATTCGTTCATACGTACTGGATGACTCACGTATTAAAGACTTGCGTACCAGTGTGGAAAGCTCGAACACGGGTGCAGTGCTGGACGGTGATCTGGATAAATTTATTGAAGCCAGCTTAAAACAGGGTTTATAAGTTTATTGCTTGAAAAGCAGAGGCGAGTCCTCTGTTTTTTTAGCTTCAAAATATGGTGATTCGAGTTAATCAAACGCATTGACCAGACAATGTTAGAATAGAGTAAAGTTGTACAATATTGCAGCAATTTACAAAATGAATATATAATATCGATAAATTTCGATATTAATATCGTATAAATTCGATATAATGATTCTAGGTAAGGTGCTGATCATGACATGAGTGAAATGAGATGGACACAGAAGCAATTTATAAAGCCTTAGCCAACCCGATTAGACGCCAGATTCTGCAATGTCTAAAAGAACCTGATCGTTACATTTCTAGTGAAGAATGTGGAAATGACTTTAGTCGTGGTGTCTGCGCGGGTCAGATGGAAAAAATTGCTGATATCTCTCAATCGACCATGTCCAATCATTTGTCGGTGCTGCAACAGGCAGGATTGATTCATGTCACTAAATATGGGCAATGGTCTTATTTCTCACGTAATGAAGCACTGATCGAAGAGTTTTTACAACATTTACAGCATGCGCTTTAGACTTTAATCAGTCCGGGCAAGCTGTAAGAGGATTGCTGGATGACAGATTTTTCAACACCGATTCAATTTGGTGAACTTAAACTTAAAAACCGTATGGTAATGGCACCATTAACACGTAGCCGTGCCACCGCTGACCGTGTACCAACGCCAATGATGGCTGAATACTATGCACAACGTGCAAGTGCAGGTTTAATCATCTCGGAAGCAACGGTGATTTCAGAAGAAGCCAACGGTTATGAAAAGACTCCGGGTTTATTTAGCGACGCGCAAGTAGATGGCTGGAAACTTGTTACAGATGCAGTTCATGCCAAAGACGGTTTGATTGTGGCGCAATTGTGGCATGTGGGTCGGGTATCGCATCCTGATTTACTCAAGGGTGAAATTCCGGTTTCAGCCAGTGCCGTACAACAGGCTGGTCATGTTAGCCTGCTGCGTCCAAAACGTGAATATGTAGTGCCGCGCCCACTGGAAGTCTCTGAAATTCAAGCCATTACCGAGCAATATAAACAGTCTGCCATTCGTGCCAAAGCTGCAGGTTTTGACGGTGTAGAATTGCATGCGGCCAATGGTTATC
The DNA here is from genome assembly GCF_049895885.1 of Acinetobacter sp. TSRC1-2. Taxonomy (NCBI): domain Bacteria; kingdom Pseudomonadati; phylum Pseudomonadota; class Gammaproteobacteria; order Moraxellales; family Moraxellaceae; genus Acinetobacter; species Acinetobacter sp. TSRC1-2. Next base: position 8,325 of record NZ_JAFCTF010000014.1, on the reverse strand, counting down.
TGATTGACCAATTCTTGCAAACTTCAACCAATAAACGTACAGATCTTTATGGCGGTTCGGTTGAAAACCGCGCGCGTTTCTTGCTTGAAGTGGTGGATGCCCTGATTGAAGTCTGGGGTGCGGGTCGTGTCGGTGTACATTTGGCGCCGCGTGGCGATGAGCATGATATGGGCGATGCCAATGCGAAAGAAACGTTTGGTTATGTAATGGAAGAACTGGGCAAACGTAAAATTGCCTTCTTCTTTACCCGTGAATATCTAGCCGATGACAGCATCAGCCTGGAAATGAAAGCGCGTTCAAATGGTGTGCCGTATATTGCCAATATGCGTTTAAGCCGTGAAGATGCGCTTGAATTATTGGCGTCGGGCAAAGCGGAAGCGGTGTCATTTGGTAAGGATTATATTGCCAATCCTGACCTTTTTGAACGCTTGGTGGAAGATGAGCCACTGAATGAATTGAAGTTTGAAAATATGATTGGAACCGATGTGGCAGCAGGTTATATCGATTATCCTTTCTTAAATAAACAGCTAGCTGAAAGCTAAGTTGATAGATCAATAAAGCAGAATAAAATTATTACGCAGAGTAGAATTCATTAACATGTGGAGGCTGCTCTGTTATATTTTGCCGATTGAACACAATTTGAGGCAACTTGTTTGGCTACTCCTTTTTGGTACAACGCAGCATTATCAATCATTAAACCATTGTATCAATGGCGGATCAAAAAACGTGCGTTGAATATGGAGCAATTGCAACAAGAGTGTCTTGAGCGTTTTGGCCCATTTCAAGCACCGAAAAATCTGTATGCCATCTGGTTTCATGTGGTGTCTGTTGGCGAAACCAATGCAGCACAACCCTTAATTGAACATTATTTAAAATTGGGTCATGCTGTTTTAGTGACCAATACGACCAAGACCGGACAGGCGCGTGCAAAATCACTTTTTTTAAAAGCCCCATATGAGCATTTGTTTCAGGCAGTGTATTTGCCTGCGGACCAGAAACATTTGGTGCAGGCGTTTTATCAAAAATATCAGCCGAAATTATTGGCTTTGGTAGAAACTGAAATTTGGCCGAATTTAATTGACCAAGCCCAGCAATTTAAAGTGCCATGTTTACTGATTAATGCCCGTCTTTCAGAAAAATCCGCCCAAGGCTACACCAAGGTTCAAGGTCTGAGCCGAGGCATGCTGAGTGGCTTAGACCAGTTATTGGCACAAGACCAAGCGACTCTGCAACGTTTCCTGAATTTAGGCATGCCTGAAAATAAAAGTCAGGTGTTAGGAAGTATTAAATTTGATATTCATGCACCTGAAAGCTTTATTCAACAGGCTCAGCAACTGAAGCAAGAGTGGGATTTAGCACCACGTAAAATTATTACTATTGCCAGTACGCATGCACCAGAAGAGCAAAAATTACTAGCCGCTTTACAGCCTTATTTAATGCAACATCCGGAGATTGTGGTGATTGTGGTGCCACGTCATCCGGAACGCTTTGATGAGGTGTTTCAGGTTACAGAAGGTCTGAATTTAAAAACCCGCCGTCGCAGTTTGGGTGAATCCATTCAGGCTGATACCCAAGTGTATTTAGCCGACAGTATGGGCGAGATGTGGCTGTGGTATGCCTTAAACCAAGTCTGCTTTGTCGGTGGTTCGTTGAATGAGCCGGGCGGTGGGCATAATATTTTAGAGCCAATTGCATTAAATGTACCGACAGTTTTGGGAAAAAATTACTTTAACTTCCAAACCATTGTCGATGAATTTGTGGCTGTAGGCGGCGTGAAAGTTGTCGATGATGCAGAGCAGGCAGTGAAGGTTTTGATTGAACTGTTAAATGATCAGGTGGCTGCAGAACAACTGAATCAACAGGTACAGCAGATCATGCTTAAAAATACAGGTTCGTTAGCAAAGCATATTGCGGTGATTGATCAGTATCTTTAGCTTCTTTGAGATATGAAGCTGGGCAATTGTGGAATTGTTTTGTGCATTTTTGTGAGGCGGAGTCTTGGCATTATTTATTCAAGGTCAGAAGCTCTTCTTTTACTTTTGTTTTGGCATGAGCAGTATAACTGCGCAAGGCAAACCCTCTTGCGAAGCAGTGCTTCTCACCACAAAACTCGTCAGATACTATTATTTTACACAAATTTCGCAGAAACTTTTTTGAGCAGCAGCAGTCCTGCCTCAAACAGTTGTGGATGACTTTTACGCGTATCGAAAGATTGCATATTTTTTTTAAGTACTAGATCCTATGAATATTGTCCTTCTTGACCCGCGCCAAACTGAATCAGAAATCTGGACGGTTAGTGCCAAACGTCAGCTTGAACATTTAAAACAGCATATTGATGTACAAGTCGGTGACAGTCTAAAAGTGGGTATTCGTGGGGGTAAACGCTATCTCACCGAAATTGTGGAAGTAACCGAACAAGTCATAAAATTAAAACCGATCAAAGAAGAGGTTGTTCCTGAAAAACTGCCGGTCACTTTAATTGTTGCCATGCCGCGTCCGAAGGTACTACGCCGTTTAATTATGGATAGTGTTACGCTGGGGGTAGAAAGAATTATTCTTCTGCACAGTTATCGGGTGGATAAAAGCTATTGGCAAACGCCATTTTTACAACAGCTTGGTCAATATGTAACGCTGGGTTTGGAACAAGCAGGTGATACCATCGCTCCGCAAATTGAAATCTATAAACGCTTTAAACCGTTTGTAGAAGATATTTTACCCAGTTTAATTAACGCTGAATGTCCAGCTTATGTGGCCCATCCTTATGCAGACATGAAAATGCCGTTTGCGATTGATCATTCCTGTAGCATTGTGATTGGCCCAGAGGGCGGTTTTATTCCTTATGAAATTGATTTGTTGATAAAAAACGGTTGCCAGGCGGTAAGCTTAGGCAACCGTATTATTCGAACTGAAACCGTGATTGCTTATGTCTTAGGCCGTTTGTTTAGCGCGGGCTGACTCATCATCCTGTACCGAAGGATCACCACGATAGACCTTCACTTCCTGTACCGGATAAGGAATAGAAATTTCATTTTCAGCGAAGGCCTCAATTACTTTTTCCTGCACGCTACTAATAGAAGTGGACGTCACCACTTCCGTGGTATTAACCCACCACTGCACTTTTAAATTCACCGAGAAGTCAGCCAGAGCTGCAACATTTACGCTAAAACCGGGTTGGCTCAAGATGGTAGAGTCGTGATCTAAAATACTTAAAATAATGGTTTTGGCTTTTTGAATATCATCTTCATAACCAATACCGACCACAAATTCACAACGGCGACGTTGATAAGCCGTATTGACCGTCACTGCACTGGTATACACCGTTGCATTTGGAATGACGATACGACGCCCATCCGGCGAACGCAAGAAAGTTGCACGAATCTGAATATCTTCAACCGTACCTTCCATGCCCGATACAATAATGTCATCACCAATTTTGAACGGTTCACCCAGTAAAATTAAAATGCCTGAAAGCAAATTCTGGAAAATGTCCTTGAATGCGAAACCGATCGCGACCGAACCAATCCCCAAAGCACTCATCAGCTGCCCCGGGGTAAAGCCCGGAATGGCAATGACCATGGCAATGAGGAAACCAAAGAACATGATGGCTGAACTACCGACACGGTTCAGAACCAGAACCAAATTCTGTTTGGTATAAGAGCGGTCTGTTAGCGCTTTGCGGACAAAAAACTTAAATAATTTTGACAGTAAATAAAATATTGTAAAAACCACCAGCGCAATACAAATGTAGGGTAAGCGCTCCCAAAAGGCATCGACGAATTTATCAATGGTGGAGTACGCATCGTTATACTTTGCTGTGTGTTGCAGCACAGTTTGTGCGGTTTTTTCAGTTGCCTCATGCAAAAGCTCTGATGTGCCTTGAGTCACATCATTCAAGGCATTGTTTTGTTCAGCCACGAATTTTCCGAATTTGGGTCAGTGCGCGCTATTCTGCCTGAAACTCAGTAAAAATTTAACCACCCCTAAGCTGCAATCAACCTAGTTTTGTCAAAAAACTGTGAACATATTTTAAAAGTAGGCTGTGCCTTTTTGAATGACTTCTTGAGGTTGAGGCATTTCCAGTTCGCCTGCTCCAAACATATAAGACACGATGCTACTTGAAGCCATGAAACTCAATACCGTGATAATGATCATCAACCAGGCCAATATTTTTTCCCAGACCGGTGTCGCACGCGGCAAACCATAATTGTTGACTCCATTGGTTCCTGAACCTAAAAGTAAATACAGCCCCATAAAAATATTCAGTAAAGGAATCAGAAATAACAGAATCAGCCAGCCACTTCGGTTCATGTCATGCAAACGGCGGATGCTAATCACCATCAGAAAATAAAGATACAGTACCAAAATCACCACAAAGCCGAGTCCTGCTAATCCGGTCAATGTATTTACAAACTGGTTCTCCACCGACAGGGTGTTCAGGTTGAAAATGCCCAAAATTAGGCTCAGTGCAATAGTGGCAAAGAAAGTGATTAAATGAACAAACCCATACCAGCCAATTGAACTCAAACGACCAAAACGACCTTGGGGCGACAAGGGATTATCGTTAGTTGCCAGTTGTGGTCGTGAAAAAAATGGAGAGGAGTCTTGCGGGTTCATATGCTTTCCGGGTCAGGTTTGGCTGAGCAAATAGGGTGTTTTGCAAAGCAGTGCATGCATCTTCTTGTTAAATTATAAGATTAAATGAACAGATCAGATACGAATTAGACCATTTTTTTTGTTGAATACGACAAGGGGTCTGTGTTTTAAATTGTATAAATAAACTACGACCAAAGCATGATTGAAGCGGTTGAAAAATAATCGTCATACTGTGGGTATGCAGTCAATAAAATCAATAACGTGGCATAGCATCTCGTAATGAGATGAAGAAGAGCAAGGAAGTACTTATGAAAGAGATCTATCCTGTACCAGAAGAATTTAAAAAAACCGCTCGCACCAACGAGTCGCAATATTTCGAGCGTTATCGGCAATCCATCGATCAGCCTGATGAATATTGGACAGAGCAGGCCAATAAGCTGGACTGGATCAAACCCTTTACCCAAGTCAAAAACAGCAGTTTCGACAAAGATAATTTTAAAATTGAATGGTTTGCCGATGGGCAACTGAATTTGAGTGCCAATTGCCTGGATAGGCATTTAAAAGAACATCCGCATAAACCCGCCATTATTTGGGAAGGCGATCATCCTTCACGGCATAAAATTATTTCCTTTAAAGAACTGCATGATGAAACCTGCCGTTTTGCCAATGTGTTAAAAAAACATGGGGTAACGAAAGGCGACCGTGTGGTGCTGTATATGCCGATGATCTCCGAAGCGGCTATTTCAATGTTGGCTTGTGCGCGAATTGGTGCGGTACATTGTGTGGTGTTTGGTGGTTTCTCGCCAGATTCACTGGCCAGTCGGATTGAAGACTGTCAGGCAAAAGTCGTGATTACCGCCGACTCAGGCATGCGTGGCGGAAAACCGGTCCCACTCAAAGAAAATGTTGATGCGGCACTTGAAGTAAAGGGAACTGAATCGGTTCAAAATGTGATTGTGGTGCATCGTACCGGGAACCCGATTGAACTTAAGGAAGGGCGTGACCTGTGGTATCACATGGAAATCATGTCGGTCAATGAAATCTGTCCGCCTGAACCGATGAATGCCGAAGATCCTCTATTCATTTTGTATACCTCGGGTTCGACTGGTAAGCCGAAAGGGGTGTTACATACGACTGGGGGTTATCTCACTTATGTGAACTCCACTTTCCGTGAAGTCTTCGATATCAAGCAGGATGATGTGTTCTGGTGTACCGCAGATGTCGGCTGGATTACCGGACATTCCTATGTGCTCTATGGTCCACTATCCAATGGCACCACTACGGTAATGTTTGAAGGTGTGCCGCAATATCCGACCTGGGCACGTACCGGTCATATAGTCGACAAGCACAATGTCACCATCCTCTATACCGCCCCAACCGCGATTCGCGCCATGATGCGAGAAGGCGATACCTTTGTTCGTGAAAGCGACCGCAGCAGCTTGCGTTTAATCGGTTCCGTGGGTGAGCCGATTAATCCGGAAGCATGGAACTGGTATTACACCGTGGTTGGTGAAAGCCGCTGTCCGATTGTCGATACCTGGTGGCAAACCGAAACCGGCGGGATTTTAATTTCACCATTACCAGGCGCAACCGATTTAAAACCGGGTTCTGCGACTCGCCCCTTGTTTGGCATACAACCGGCCATCGTCGATGCCGAAGGCAAGGAGCTGGAGGGTGAAGCGGAAGGTAACCTGATTATCAAGGATTCCTGGCCGGGGCAGATGCGCACCATCTGGGGTGATCCTGAACGTTTTATCGAAGCCTATTTCTCGACTTATCCGGGAACTTATTTCACTGGAGATGGCGCACGCCGTGATAAGGATGGCTATTACTGGATTACCGGACGGGTAGATGATGTACTCAATGTCTCAGGACACCGTTTAGGTACCGCAGAGGTGGAAAGTGCCTTGGTGGCACATGCGCATGTCGCTGAAGCTGCCGTAGTCGGCATGCCGCATGAGATTAAAGGGCAGGGCATCTGTGCATTTGTCACCTTACAGGCCGATTTTGAAGAATCCGAAGAGTTGCGTAAAGAATTGGTCGCTTGGGTTCGTAAAACCTTGGGACCTGTCGCCACACCGGATGCTTTACATTGGGCACCTGCCTTGCCGAAAACCCGTTCCGGCAAAATCATGCGCCGTATTTTAAGAAAAATTGCCGCCAATGAACTGGATAGTTTGGGGGATACTTCAACCTTGGCCGATCCACAGGTGGTGGACAACCTGATCGCGACGGTCCATTCGGACAAGTAAGTAATTGAGCAAAATACCGCCTGCATGTTCAGGCGGTATTTTTATTTTATGTATAAGGACTGCAGGCATTCAGATAAAGATGAAAAACATCATCTGCTAAGCTAAAAACATAGAAATATATAGATATGATTATGAATGCCTCATCCCCACTTTTAAATTCAAATCCATTACATATCGCTCAACAACTGTCGGAACAGTTTGCAACCACTGCGGCTGAACGTGACAAACAGGGTGGCAACCCAAAAAAAGAGCGCGATTTAATCCGTCAAAGTGGTTTATTAGGGTTGTCTATTCCAACCGAATATGGCGGTCATGGTGCAGATTGGAAAACCATTTTTCAAACCATTCGAGCCATTGCACAAGTGGATAGCTCACTGGCGCATGTCTATGGTTTTCACCATTTATTGATTGCAACGGTGCAACTGTTTTCACAGCCTGAACAATATGGAAAATGGTTTGAGCGAACTGCTCAAGAAAACCTGTTTTGGGGCAATACTTTAAATCCACTTGATCGACGGACGACAGCAGTCAAAATCTCTGAAAATGAATATATCTTTCATGGTGATAAGAGCTTTTGTTCAGGTTCCATGGATTCAGATATCCTGCTTTGCTCAGGTTATAACGATGATGGGAAATTGCTGATTGGGGTGATTCCGACTGCACGTGACGGGGTCAGCTTTTTAGGTGACTGGAACAATATGGGACAGCGCCAAACCGACAGCGGCACCAGTCATTTTGAGCAGGTCAAAATTCAGCAGCATGAATTGCTGCTCAATCCAGGTCCACTCAGTACGCCTTATTCGAGTTTACGTCCGCTGATTGCACAATTGATTTTTGTGCATTTATTCTTAGGCGTGGCGGAAGGGGCTTTTGAAACAGCCAAACAAACCGTTCAAAACCAAAAAGCCTGGTCAAAATCTTTGGTGGAAAATGCCGTCAATGATCCATTTATGCAAAAACATTTTGCCGAGTTTTATGTGCAGCTTGAGGGCGTGCGTTTACTCGCCAATAAAGCGGTAGAGACTTTGCAAAATGCTTGGAATATTGGCGAAGAATTAACAGCCGAGCAACACGGTGAAGTGAGTATTGCGATTGCCACTGCCAAAATTGCAGCAACCAATACTTCGCTGTTTGTAACACAAAGTATTTTCCAGGTGATGGGCGCACGTGCGACCACGGCGAGACTCAATCTCGACCGTTTCTGGCGTAATGTGCGCACCCAAACCTTGCACGATCCTGTGGATTATAAATATCAGGAAATCGGAGAGTGGGTGCTGACCGGCAAAGTACCTGATCCAAGTTTTTATTCTTGATTGATTAAAAGATAAAGCCCGTGAATCGAGCCTTTATTTTCAAAAAGACTTTAGCAATATGGGATATAAGGAATGTAGAATTTACTTTTTTAACCCGAATCCTGCTTAAGCCAATGGTTCCATAATTTGAATTGTTGGCTTATTTCGATGGGTTAATTGATATGCAC